>NZ_MUMI01000240.1 GCF_002155975.1 Amycolatopsis kentuckyensis | reverse complement strand
GGGCCAGCGCGCGCGTGCCGGACCAGATCTTGTCCGCCATCAGCTCGTCGTAGATCTCTTCGCTGATCGACGTCAGCTCCGCCACCGTGCGGCCGGCCACAAAGGACAGTGCGCGCTCGCGGTGGGTCTTGATGTCCTCTTTGTTCTCGCGGCCGCCGAGGCGGAACTTGATCTGGCCCCACACGAACCCGGCCAGGTCGGACGAGGTGAAGAACTTGCGCGCCGCGAGCCCGCGGGCGAAGTAGAAGATCGACGCGCCCATCATCATCGTGTTGTCGACGTCGAAGAACGCGGCCGCGGTCAGGTCCGGCGGCGCGGGCGGGGCGGGGGGCTCGGCGGCTTCGGAAACCACTCGGGCGTGGGCGGCCTCGGCCGACGCCTCGCCGGCGAGCGCGGCGAGCCGTTCCAGCTCCTGACTCTTATCCCTGCCACGCCAAGCTGACACGCACACCGCCTCCACGTCTGCCCACGTCCGGCCACGTCCCTGCGCAGGTCCGGGTCCTTCGCACAGCGTAGCGAGCCGCCCACCGCGCCGTCGCAGGTGTGGGCCGGACCTCAGCCGATGATGATCGGCGGCAGCCCCGGCAGGAGCGGCGGCAGCGAAACCAGCGGCGGCTGTGACGTGGTGGTGGTCGGAGCCGGCGGCCGGGAGGTCGTCGACGGCTGGCCGAACACCGGGGGCGGCGTCACCCCGCCGGTCGGCGCCGGGATGCCCGGGGTCGCCGCGGCGTCCGACGGCGGCAGCTGGGTGCCGGTCGCCGTCGGCGACGTGCTGTCCTGCGACGAAGGCGCGACCGACGCCGTCGGCCCGCTGCCGGCCGCCGGGGCGGGCCGCTGGGTGCACTCGCCGGTCGCCGGGAGCGGGCCCAGCTCGTCCGACGCGCCGGTGGTGATCTGGTAGCAGTTCATCCGCGCCACCAGGCCGCTCGTGCGCTCCTGGACCTTGCCCAGCAGGTCCCGGACGTCGCCGAAGACCGGCGCCGCGTCCGCCGGGAGCGGCAGCGCGGCCAGCCGGGCCGCCTGGTTGCGGGCCCACAGCCGGACGTCGGACAGCGCCTGCGTGCCGCCGCCGTCGCTGGTGGCCGCGGCGGACATCTGGGCGACGCCGGCCCGCAGGTCGGCGGCGAAGTCGTCGTACGCGGTCCGGTAGTCGGCGACGCTCGCGTCCTCCGCGGCCAGCTCGCCGAGCTCGGTGATCCGGTTGGTGGCGAACTCGAGGTGCTTGCGCGCCTTCTCCTGGTCACCGAACGTCAGCCCCAGCGCGGTCGACTCGCCGGCGCGCTTGACGCCGTACAGCGGGTCGCCCGGCAACGCGCTGCGCGAGAGCACCAGCGTCAGCCCCGACAGCACGAGGAAGAGGAAGAGCGCGGCGGCCACCAGGTCGGCGGTCCGCGGCCGCCACCTCCGACGTGGGGTGGTGGCCGCCGCCGTCTCCAGGCGGCCCGCGATCTCCGCGCGGATCCGCTGCCGGGTCTCCAGGTCCGGGGACCCGGCCGCGCCGAGGTCGCGCAGGGCGCCGACGAGCGCGAGTTCGTCGGCGAACTCCCCGTCCCGGCGTACCGGCGACGGTTCCAGGGCGCGCGCGAACCGCTCGCTCTCGGCTCGCTCACGCGCAAACCTCACGGCGCTGCTCTCCATCCCGGGCCTCGGCCGGTCCTGACACCGGTCTGCGTGGGGTAACGATCCAGAAGCCGCCAGGGTTACCGGTTTCGGTCGACGAACAGAAAAGTTCGCGGGTTCAGCGCAATCCGGTGGGCAGAAGTTGTGCCAATCGGCGTACGGCGCGGTGCTGGAGCGCCTTGATCGCTCCCTCGTTGCGGTTCATGATTTCGGCCGTCTCGGCGACCGACAGGCCCTGCAGGAACCGCAGGACGATGCATTCGCGCTGGTCGTCGCCCAGTTCCGCGACGCAGCGCAGCAGCTCGGCCCGGGTGGCGCGGCTGATCGCCTCCTGCTCGGGGCCGACCTGGGCGGTCGCGCCGACGCTGAACGGCGCCGAACCGGGCTCGGTGACCTCGTCGGTGACCACTTCGAGCTTGAACCGGCTCGACTTGACGTGGTCGAGCACGAGGTTGCGGGCGATGGTGACGAACCAGGCCCCGACGTCACGTCCCTGGTAGCTCACCGACGTGATCCGGCGCAGCGCGCGCAGGAACGTCTCGCTGGTGACGTCCTCGGCGAGGTCGCGGTCGCCGAGCCGGAACAGCACGTACCGGTAGACGACGTCGACGTAGCGGTCGTAGAGCCGGCCGAAGGCGGAGGAGTCGCCGTCCTGCGCGGCCCGCACCAGGTCCCAGGCCTCGGCCTTCGCCGCCTCGGCGCGCTCGTCGTCGGCCGCCTGCCTGCTCAACGGCACGGCCGACGTCCGTCCGAAGACGCGCTCGGCGAACATGAAGACGGGCCCGCGGCTCACGGCGGTCGGGACGGTCATCGGGCGGCACCTCCGGCGGTGGCTTCGACCCAGCGGGCCTCGGTACCCCCGGAACTCCGGCGAGCAGGGGCCGGCCGGCTCGCATGCCCCACGACCTCGTGGGCAGGCAAGTTCCTCACGGCGACTCCCTCTCTCCGGTCGCGCGGTGATCAACACCACCGGCGCGACGCAGTGCAGCATACGTGTAGTTACCGCTAAGTAGGTAGTGGTTCCGGGGTTGCGCAGACGCGACGCTCGCGGTCAGCACCCATGACGTCGCTTCAGATGACAGACTTGCAACGGTTGGCGCCGGGCGAGGAGAGGTGGGTCGCGGGTGAGTGCTCCAGGAGGGACGCAGCCGGGGGTCGGCGGGCTGCTCACACGGGCCGCGGCGACGTGGCCGGAGCACCCGGCCGTGCTCGAAACCGGCACCGGACGCGGCCTGACCTACCGCGAGGTCGACACCGCCGCCCAGGCCCAGGCCCGCCGGCTGGCGGAGGCCGGCGTCGGCCCCGGCGACCGGGTCGGGCTGCGGCTGCCGACGTCGGTGGACTTCGTGGTCGCCTTCTTCGGCGCGCTCCGGGCGGGAGCCGTGGTCGTGCCGCTGTCGCCGCAGGTGCCCGGGCCCGAGCTCGAGCAGCTGCTGGAGCACAGCGGCGCGAAGGTCGTCGTCCAGCGCGACGCGGAGGGGGATCTCCCCGACGGCGTGAGCGGTCTCACGCCGGGGGGTGACCCGGACGGAGGAGGGGATTTCCCCGACACCGGTGGCGCCGGCGAGGACATCGCGGTCATTTCGTACACCTCGGGCACGACCGGGCCGCCGCGCGGCGTGATGCTGTCGCACCGGGCGCTGCTGGCGAACCTCGAGCAGATCAGCGCGGTCGAGGGCGTCCTCGAACACGACGACCGGGTGCTGATCACCATCCCGCTCTTCCACGTCTACGGCCTCGGCCCCGGCCTCCTGCAGGCCACCGCGGTCGGCGCGACCGCGGTCCTCTCGGAACGCTTCGAAGCGCAGCGGACGCTGGACGACTGCGCCGAACACCGCGTCACCTCGATCACCGGCGTCCCGACGATGTACGGCGAGTTCGCCGCGCTCGGCGCCGACGAGCTCCGCCGCGGCCTGGCCACCGTGCGGCGGATGACCTCGGGCGCCGCGCCGCTGCACCCGAAGGTGCTGACGGCGATCCGCGAGGCCACCGGCCTCGACGTCTACGAGGGCTACGGCCTCACCGAGTGCGCGCCGGTGGTGACGTCGACGCTGGTCACCGGCTACCCGAAGCCGGGCTCGGTCGGGCGGCCGCTGCCCGGGATCGAGCTGCGGCTGGTGGACAGCGACGGCACCGACCAGGCCGTGCCGCTCGACCCGGACGACGTCGACGACGTCTTCGAGGCCGAGGGCGAGACCGGGCTGGTGTCGATCCGCGGCGCGAACCTGTTCTCCGGCTACTGGCCCGACGGCGGTCACGGGCCGGACGCCGAGGGCTGGTTCCGCACCGGCGACGTCGGCTACCTCGACACCGACGGCGACCTGCACCTGGTCGACCGGGCCAACGACCTGATCATCGTCAACGGCTTCAACGTCTTCCCGCGCGAGGTCGAGGAGGTCATCGGGCAGCTGGCCGAGGTCGCCGAGGCCGCGGTCGTGGGGGTGGTCGACGAGCGCAGCGGCGAGGCGGTCAAGGCGGTCGTCGTGCCGGCGGCCGGGGCGGCGCTGTCCGAGCAGCAGGTCGTCGACCACTGCGCGGCCCACCTGGCCGGGTACAAGGTGCCGCACCTGGTCGAGTTCGCCGAGTCGCTGCCGCACTCGGCCACCGGGAAGCTGCGGCGCCTGCGGCTGCGGTAGGAAGGACGGCATGGCGCACGAAGTGACGGTGATGGGCCGGGACGGCTGCCACCTCTGCGAGGTCGCGGAGGCCGAGGTCGCGCGGATCTGCGGGGAGCTCGGCGTCGCCTGGAAGGCCGAGGACGTCGACACCGACCCGGAGTGGCGCGCGGAGTACGGCGACCGCGTCCCGGTGATCCTGGTCGACGGCGCCGAGCACGGGTACTGGCGCGTCGAAGAGGACCGGCTGCGCCGAGCGCTGGCCTGAGCCGTAACACGTCCGTAAGCCGCATCGGGCAGCCTCGGCGCGCCATCGCTCCGAAGATGGAGGCGTGAGCACTCTGCAAGAAGCGCCGCCCGAAGCGCCCCGGCGGCTTTCGCTGCCGGTCGCGACGCTGATCGGCCTCCTCGCGCTGGCCGCCGCCCTCGGCGTCGGGCACCTGGTCGCGGGCTTCGTCGGGTACACGGCGTCGCCGTTCATCGCGGTGGCTAACTACGTCATCGACCACAGCCCGACGGCCATCGTGAAGTGGGCCGAGCGGACGCTGGGCACCTGGGACAAGCCGGTGCTCAAGATCGGGCTCGCGGTGGTGCTGCTCCTGTTCGCGCTGCTCGCCGGGCAGCTTTCGCGCCGGACGCCGCGGGCCGGGCAGGTGCTCGTCTTCGTGCTCGGTGCCGCCGGGGTCGCGGCGGTGTACGCGCGCAGCGACCTCGGGCAGGTTTCGCTGCTCGCCCCGGTCGCCGCCCTGGTCGCCGGGCTGGCGGTGTTCACCTTCCTGCACCGGCTCGCGCTGCCGGTGGACGTCGTCGGCGAGCGGGGCTTCGACCGGCGGAAGTTCCTGCGGGCGGGTGTCGGCGTCGCCGCCGGGTCGGGGATCGCGGCCGTCGTCGGCCAGGTTGCGGGGACCAGCTCGAACGCCGAGGACTCGCGGGCCGCCGTCGGGCCGCTCGTGCCCGCGCGCACCGAGCCGCCGCTGCCCGCGGACGCCGACTTCGCGAAGCTCGGCTCGCCGCCGTTCCTCACGCCGAACGCGGACTTCTACCGCATCGACACCGCCCTGGTCGTGCCGCAGATCCGCACCGAGGACTGGAGCCTGAAGATCCACGGGATGGTCGACCGCGAGGTGACCTTCTCCTACGCCGACATCCGCAACCGGCCGCTGGTCGAGCGCCGGGTGACGCTGACCTGCGTGTCCAACGAGGTCGGCGGCCCGCTGATCTCGAACGCGGCCTGGATCGGTGTCGACCTCGCCGACCTGCTCGACGAGGCCGGGGTGCAGGCGGGTGCGGAGCAGATGTTCGCCACCAGCGTCGACGGCTGGACGTGCGGTACGCCCGCGAACGTCGCCCTCGACCGGACCCGCGGGGCGATGCTGGCGATCGGGATGAACGGCGAGCCGCTGCCGGTCGAGCACGGCTTCCCGGCGCGGATCGTCATCCCCGGCCTGTACGGCTACGTGTCGGCGACGAAGTGGGTCGAATCGCTCGAATTCACCAAGTGGGACGCCCGGCAGGCGTACTGGCTGAGCCGCGGGTGGGCCGAGCAGGCGCCGATCAAGACCGAATCGCGGATCGACACGCCGAGCGGGTTCGCGGGCGTCACGGCGGGCAAGGTCCGGCTGGCCGGCACGGCGTGGGCGCAGCACACCGGGATCGCGAAGGTCGAGGTCCGGCTGGACCAGGGGGAGTGGCGGGAGGCGACGCTTTCGGCGGAGGTGAGCAAGGACACCTGGCGGATGTGGTGGATCGAGCTCGACGTGCCGAAGGGCACGCACCAGGCCTCGGTCCGGGCCACCGATCGGGACGGCTACACGCAGACGGAGAACCGGGCGGACCCGGTTCCGGACGGCGCCACCGGCTGGCACTCGGTCACCCTCGACGCCCGCTGAGCGCGTCGCCCGATGCGGTGAGTCCGGGTGAAGCCCGGCGAATCCCCGGCGAAGATCACCGGATGAGCGCCTTCCGCCGGGTTCTTCCCCTGGTCGCGGTCGTGGCCTGCGGCCTGGCCGCGTGCAGCACCGGCATCCAGGCCGGCGACGCGACCACCGGACCCGGTGCGAGCTCGATCACCCCGCCCGCGCCGGTGACGACCACGGCGCCGCCCCTCGGCCCGGGCGTCTTCGGGCCCGGCTGCGACCGGCTCCGCGGCAGCCTGGCGGCGATGACGGACCTGCCCGTCGTCCGCGCGGCGGCGGCGAGTTCCGTTCTCGGCGAGTGGGTCGAGGCGGTCGAAGCGGCCCACGCCGCCGACCCGCTCGACGGCGCGCCTGCCCTCACGGTGTTCGCCCCGGTGGACGCGGCCTTCGCGGCGGCCGGGCCGTCCGCCCGGCGCCTGCCGGTCCTCGACTACCACGTACTCGACCAGCGCCTCGACGCCGCGGGCCTGCAACGCGCGGCCGGGGCGGAAACCCGCGACAGCGGCGGCGGGCCGCTCGCGTTCGGCGGCTCCGGGACGAGCTTGACCGTCAACGGCGTGCCGGTCCTCTGCGGCAACATCCCGACGAAGAACGCGACCCTGTTCGTGATCGGGACGGTCCTCACCCCGGGCACCATCGCCGGCTGAGCGGGGCGGCCGTGATCGGTCCGCCGATGCCGCTCACCGCGCCGGGCGGTCCGTTCGCCGCGCCCCGGCGGGCCGGTATTCGATCACCGCCTGCCGACGCCGCGCCGGGAAGTGCCTGGCGGACAAGGATTCTGACGCGGTGTCGTGATCGCGCGCCCCGCGGAACCGCCTCCGACCAGTGACTTTGTGCGTGCGTTCACAAGTGGTCTACCGTAGGGCCATCGCCCGGAGCGGCCGGTATCGAACCGGACTCCGGGTCCTGGGTCAAGACACAGTTCCCATTGGCGAGGGCCGCCAGACGTGCACAGCGGGCAGGAGATTACGGCGTGGTGACACAGCGGGGGAGGCGCGACGCGGCGGACTCCCCGGGCCGGGCACCCCGGCGGCCCCGCCGGCCGGCCGGCCCCGACGCCGACAACGCCCCGACCGCCGAGATGCCCGCGGTACCCGCCGGTGAGCCGGGCCGCAACGGGGATGCCCCCGAGGCCGTCCGGGCCAAGTCCATTCCCGAGGCCGCCGTCGCGCGGCTCGCCGTTTATCTTCGAGTTTTGTCCGGAATGTCCGAACAAGGCGCGACGACCGTTTCCAGTGAAGAGCTGTCGCAGGCCGCCGGCGTCAATTCCGCGAAGCTGCGCAAAGACCTCTCCTACCTGGGCTCCTACGGCACCCGCGGCGTCGGCTACGAGGTCGGCGTGCTGGTCAGCCAGATCGAGCGCATCCTCGGCCTGACCCGCCAGCACAAGGTCGCCGTGGTCGGGATCGGCAACCTGGGCCACGCGCTGGCCAACTACGGCGGCTTCCCGGGGCGCGGGTTCCCGGTCGAAGCGCTGTTCGACCTGGACCCGGACCTGATCGGCGTGCCGGTCGGTGGTCTCCCCGTCTCGCACATGGACGACATCCCGCGGATCTGCGCCGAGCGCGGCATTTCCATCGGCGTGATCGCCACTCCGCCCACCGCCGCGCAGTCGGTGTGTGACCGGTTGGTGGCGGGCGGTGTCCAGTGCATCCTCAACTTTGCTCCGGTCGTCCTGCAGGTTCCTGCTCACATCGAGGTCCGCAAGGTGGATTTGGCCGTGGAGCTGCAGATACTCTCGTTCCATGTGGCCCGCCGAGCGGATGACGCCGCTGGCAATCAGGGCAATTCCGGATTACCCGGCGGGGCGTTGCCGTCCGAGAATGGCAACGGCAGGCGGAACGGCTCGGGTCCGGACGGCGGACGGGAAATGGTGGTGCGCTCATGAGCGTGTTGGCGGTCGGTCTTTCGCATCGGAGTGCGGAGCTGAGCACGCTCGAGCGCGTCGCGGTGCCCGCTCCCGAGATCGGCAAGGTGCTCGACGAGCTGCAGCAGGCCGAGCACGTCAGTGAGGTCATGCTCGTCTCGACCTGCAACCGGATCGAGGTCTACGCGGTCGTCGAGACCTTCCACGGCGGCCTCAACGACGTCTCCGAGGTGCTCGCCCGCCAGGCCGGGATGGCCCCCGCCGAGCTCTACGACAGCCTGTACGTCCACTACGCCGGCGCCGCCGTCGAGCACCTGTTCTCGGTCACCTCGGGCCTGGACTCGATGGTCGTCGGCGAGACGCAGATCCTCGGCCAGATCCGCGGCGCCTACGCCACCGCGCGCGAGGCCGGCACCGTCGGCCGCACGCTGCACGAGCTGATCCAGACCACGCTGCGCGTCGGCAAGCGCGTGCACACCGAGACCGGGCTCGACCAGCTCGGCGCGTCGGTCGTGTCCGAAGCCCTCGCCGCGGCCGGGGACGTCACCGGCAAGCACGCCGTCGTCGTCGGCGCCGGCTCGATGGGCGCGCTGAGCGCGTCGCAGCTGCGGAAGGCCGGGATCGGCGAGATCACCGTGGCCAACCGCACCGACGCCCGCGCCCGCCGCCTCGCCGCGAACGTCACCGAGCAGGGCGTGCCGGCCCGCGCGGTCCCGCTGTCCGCGGTCGCCGACGCCGTCCGTGACGCCGACATCGTGATCTGCTGCACCGGCGCGCAGGACGCCGTCTTCGCCCCCGAGCACGTGCTGCCGCGCGGCGGCCGGGACCTCGTGGTCTGCGACCTGGGCCTGCCCCGGGACGTCGACCCGGAGGTCGGCGAGCTGGCCGGCGTCCGGGTGGTCGACCTGGCCACCGTCCAGCGCCGGATGCGCGAGGCGGGGACGCCGACCACCGAGCGCCAGACCGCCAAGGCGACCGGGATCGTCCTCGACGAGGTGCGCGACTACCTCGCCGGGCAGCGCAGCGCCGAGGTGACGCCGACGGTGACCGCGCTGCGCCGCCGCGCGGCCGAGGTCGTCGACGCCGAGCTGCTGCGGCTGGACAACCGCCTGCCCGACCTGGACGGCGCCGTCCGCGAAGAGGTCGGCCGCACGGTCCGCCGGGTGGTCGACAAGCTGCTGCACGCGCCGACGGTGCGGGTCAAGCAGCTGGCCGCCGAGACGGCCGACACCGACTACGCGAACGCGTTGCGTGAACTGTTCTGCCTCGACCCGCAGGCGCCCGCCGCGGTGGCGAGCCCGAAGCCCCCCTCAGAGAAGAAGTAGTAGTGACCAGAGTCATTCGCATGGGTACGCGGGGTTCGAAGCTCGCGCTCGCCCAGACCGGGACCGTCGCCGACGCCCTGCGCGCCACCGGCGCCGAGGTCGAGATCGTCAAGGTGACCACACCCGGTGACCAGTCCTCCGCGCCGATTCCCACGATCGGGGTCGGCGTCTTCACGTCGGCGCTGCGGGAAGCGTTGCAGCGCAACGAGGTCGACGTCATCGTCCACTCGTACAAGGACCTGCCGACCGCCCCCGAACCGGGTATCACGCTGGCCGCCGTGCCGCCGCGCGAGGACCCGCGGGACGCCTTGGTCGCGCGCGACGGGCTGACGCTCGGTGAGCTGCTGCCGGGCTCGAAGGTGGGCACGGGCTCCCCGCGGCGCACCGCGCAGCTGCAGGCGCTGGGTCTCGGTTTGGAAATCGTGCCGATTCGCGGCAATATCGACACCCGCATGCGCAAGGTGTCCGACGGCGAGCTCGATGCCGTGGTGCTCGCGCGTGCCGGACTGGCCAGGATCGGCCGGGCCGAGGCGATCACCGAGACCCTCGACCCGATCCAGATGCTGCCCGCGCCCGCGCAGGGTGCGCTGGCGGTGGAGTGCCGGGCCGCCGACGTGGACCTCGAGCAGCTGCTCCGGTCCACTTTGGACGACGAGGGCACGCGGGCCGCGGTGACGGCCGAGCGTTCCTTGCTGGCCGCGCTCGAGGCGGGGTGCAGTGCGCCGGTGGGCGCGCTCGCCGAGATCGTCGAAGATCTCGACGCCGAAGGCAAGGTCGTGGAACGGATCTCGCTGCGCGGCACCGCCGCCGCGGAGGGTGAGAACGGCGCGGTGGACATGGTCCGGGCCATCGCGCTGGCCGACAAGGACCAGGCCGCCCAGCTGGGCAAGGACCTGGCCGCCGAGCTGCTGGACCTGGGCGCCGGAGCACTCTCCGGCCCCGCTCAGTAGCGCTCTCGCGAGCGCTTTCGAAGACGTAGGAGACCTGCGGCCAGGCGATCGGGCACGGCCGCCGCAAGAGGAGAAACGCACAGATGACCCCCGCGCGAAAGACCACCGGGCGCGTAGCGTTCGTGGGCTCCGGCCCCGGCGACGCAGGCCTGCTCACGGTCCGTGCCCAGGAACTGCTCACCAAGGCCGAGGTCGTGGTGACCGACCCCGACGTGCCGCAGGCCGTGCTGGCCATGGCCGCCGAGGGCGCCGAGGTCCGGCCCGCCGTCGGCGAGGCCACCGAGGTCGCCAAGGACCTGACCACCGAGGCCAAGGCCGGCCGGCTGGTGCTGCGCCTGGTCGCGGGCGACCCGCTGACCACCCCGGCCGTGGTGGCCGAGGTCCAGGCGGTCGCGCGCACGAGCGCCGTGTTCGACGTCATCCCGGGTGTCTCCCCGGCGGCCGCCGTCCCGGCGTACGCGGGCGTCGCGCTGGGCGGCACGCACACCGAGGTCGACGTCCGCGGCGACGTCGACTGGGCGGCCCTGGCCGCCGCGCCCGGCCCGCTGGTGCTGCACGCGACCTCGGCGCACCTGGCCGAGGCCGCTTCGGCGCTGACCGGCAACGGCGTCCCGGCGTCGACCCCGGTCGCGGTCACCGCGAACGGCACCATCAACACCCAGCGCACCCTCGACACCACGCTCGAGAAGGTCGCCAACGACGCCGGCGAGCTCGTCGGGCCGCTGATCGTCACGATCGGCCAGGCCGCCGGGCAGCGCTCGAAGCTGTCGTGGTGGGAGTCCCGCGCGCTGTACGGCTGGAAGGTCCTGGTGCCGCGCACCAAGGAGCAGGCCGGCGAGATGGCCGAGCGCCTGCGCGGCCACGGCGCGACGTCGCACGAGGTCCCGACCATCTCGGTCGAGCCGCCCCGCAGCCCGGCCCAGATGGAGCGTTCGGTCAAGGGCCTGGTCGACGGCCGCTACCAGTGGATCGTCTTCACCTCCACCAACGCGGTCCGCGCGGTGTGGGAGAAGTTCGAGGAGTTCGGTCTCGACGCCCGCGCGTTCTCCGGCGTGAAGATCGCCTGCGTCGGTGAGTCGACCGCGGCGAAGGTGCGCTCGTTCGGCATCATCCCGGAGCTGGTTCCGTCGGGCGAGCAGTCGTCCGAGGGCCTGCTGGCCGAGTTCCCGCCGTACGACGACGTGCTCGACCCGGTCGACCGCGTGCTGCTGCCGCGGGCCGACATCGCCACCGAGACGCTGTCGGCGGGCCTGCGCGAGCGCGGCTGGGAGATCGACGACGTGACGGCCTACCGGACCGTCCGGGCCGCCCCGCCGCCCGCCGAGACCCGCGAGATGATCAAGACCGGCGGCTTCGACGCGGTCTGCTTCACCTCGTCTTCGACCGTGCGGAACCTGGTCGGCATCGCCGGCAAGCCGCACACCCGCACGCTGGTCGCGTGCATCGGCCCGAAGACCGCGGAGACCGCCGTGGAGTTCGGGCTGCGGGTGGACGTCCAGCCGGAGAAGGCGGATGTGCCGCACCTGGTGGACGCGCTGGCCGAGCACGCCGCCCGGCTGCGGGCGGAGGGCGCGCTGCCGCCGCCGCGCAAGGCGAAGCGGGCCCGCCGCTCCTGAGGTTCTTCACGACGAAGGCCGCCCCGGTTCCCCGGGGCGGCCTTCGCTCGTTTCAGCGGGCGTTGGTCTCGCGCCACTTCAGGTAGTCGGCCACCGAAGCCGCGACGTCGAACTGCGGCTCGAAGCCGGTGTCCTCGGTGAGCCGGGTGATGTCCAGGTACGGGCCGTTCGAGCCACCCGGCTGGAGGGTTGCGCCCAGCGGCGATGCGAACTCGCCGTACGTGAACGGGCGGCCGCTCGACACGTTGTAGATCTCGTGGCGCAGCTCCGGGGCCGTCGTGAGCAGGGCGATCGCGCGGCCCGCGTCCGGGGCGTAGCAGACGTCGCCGCCGTCGTCCGCGTGCACGCCCGGGGGCGGCGCGGCCGTGTTGACGAACGAGGGAATGGGGCAGAACGGCGACGCTGGATCGACCAGCGGGCCCCAGACCGTGCCGATCCGCAGCACCACCGGCTGGATGCCGGTGCCGGCGAGGCTGTGCGTCGTCAGCGGTTCGACCGCCTTCTTGTACGCGATGATCAAGTGCGGCAGGGCCACCGACGGCAGCGAGAGGTCCTCGGTCCACGGGATCTCCGGCCGGCCGAGGTACACACCGAGGCTGCTGGCGACGGCGAACCGGCGGACACCCCACGCGCGGGCCGCGTCGAGGGCGTTGAGCAGGCCCTCCGTGTCGCGACGGAAGAACTCGACCGGATCGTCGCCCGGGATGCTGCCCGCCAGGTGGACGATGTCGCTGATGTCGTGGCGCTCGCCGAGGGCCAGGAACGCCTCGCGGTCGGTGACGTCGAGGGCAGCCACGGTGACGCGGCCATCGAGGAACGACGGGACCTCGACCCGTCGGTGGGCGGTGACGACCACCTCGTGGCCGAGGTCGAGGAGCGCGCGGGCGGTGTGGGCACCGATCATGCCGAGCCCGCCGGTGACGAGGATCATCGCGCCAGGCTAGGGACGGCGAGCCGGGGGTTCTTGAACGAATCGCGCAGGAACGGCAGGTAGGACGCGGTGTGGTCGTGGCCGCAGGCGCACGCCTCGACGCTCCCGCCGAGCAGCGCGCGGGGAGTGAGCCCGGTCAGGCGGAGGCACTCGCGGCTCAGGTGGGCCTGGTCGGCGTACCCCGTGTCGGCGGCGAGGCCGGCCGTGCTGCCGGCGCCCGCCTGGGCCAGCGCGAGGAAACCCTGGAACCGCAGCGTCCGCTGGAGGACCTTGGGGCTCACGCCCACCGCCTGCAGGCACCGGCGGCGCAGCTGGCTGGGGGAGAGCGCGAGGTGCCCGGCGAGGGTGTCGATGTCGACCGGGTGCCACGGCATCAGCCGCCGGACGGCCTCGGCCACCAGCGGATCCACCGCTTTCACCGGCAGCAGGGCCTGGACGACCTCGAGCGCGCGCTCCGGGGAGCCGGCCGCGGCCACGGCTTCGGCCAAGCGGCCGTCCGCCAGGTCGACGTGCTGGTCGACCAGGTCGTCGAGGGGCACCGGGAGCGGCGGCGCGGCACCCGGCCGGAACCGCACGCCGACGAGGGTCGTGCGCGGCGGGATGAGCTCGAGCCGCGCCGAGGTCAGCGGGCCGAGCAGCCGGGGCCGCCCGCCGACCGGGAAGTGGAGCTCGATCCCGCCGGTCGGCAGGTGCCGCTGGACGTACGGTGCGTCGCCGGTGCGCTGGACCCAGACCGTCCGCACGACGCCGGCCAGCGCGGGTACCGGGAGGCGTTCGACGTACACCTTCCTACCGAAGCGGTTCCGCGAGAGCGGCGTCAAGCACACCCTTGCGGAACTCCGGCAACCGGAGCGGGAGTAACTTGGAGGGGTGTTCCCCGAGCATCGTCCCCGCAGGCTTCGCACCACCCCGGCCATGCGCAGGCTGGTGGGCGAATCGACGCTGCGGCCACGCCAGCTGATCCTCCCGATGTTCGTCGCCGAAGGGATCGACGCGCCGCGGCCGATCTCGAGCATGCCCGGCGTCGTCCAGCACACCCGTGACACGCTGCGGAAGGCCGCGGTCGACGCGGTCAACGCCGGCGTCGGCGGGCTGATGCTGTTCGGCATCCCGGCCACGCGCGACGCCGAGGGCTCCGGAGCCGTCGACGAAAACGGCATCCTCAACGTCGCCCTGCGCGACCTCCGGCAGGAGCTCGGTGACGCCACCGTGCTGATGGCCGACACCTGCCTCGACGAGTTCACCGACCACGGCCACTGCGGCGTCCTGGACGCCGACGGCGGGGTGGACAACGACGCCACCCTGCGGATCTACGCCCAGATGGCCGTCGCGCAGGTCGAAGCCGGGGCGCACGTGCTCGGGCCGTCCGGGATGATGGACGGCCAGATCGGCGTCATCCGCCGGGCGCTCGACGAGGTCGGCCACAAGGACGCGGCGATCCTCGCCTACTCCGCGAAGTACGCCAGCGCGTTCTACGGCCCCTTCCGGGAGGCCGTCGACTCGCAGCTCAAGGGCGACCGCAAGACCTACCAGCAGGACCCGGGCAACGGCCGCGAGGCGCTGCGCGAGATCGAGCTGGACCTCGCCGAGGGCGCGGACATGATCATGGTCAAGCCCGCGCTGGCCTACCTGGACGTGATCAAGGCGGCGGCGGACATCTCCCCGGTCCCGGTGGCGGCGTACAACATCTCGGGCGAGTACGCGATGGTCGAGGCCGCCGCGGCGAACGGCTGGCTCGACCGCGAGCGGACGGTCCTCGAGGTGCTGACGTCGATCCGCCGCGCGGGCGCGGACATGATCCTCACCTACTGGGCCGCCGAAGCCGCTGCGTGGCTGGACTGAGGCTTGTTCTGGTCAGGCCGCCACGCCCCGCCCGCGTCCGGGCCATGCGGGCAAAGGCATGTGGCGGCCGACGGCTGAACAAGCCTCACTGACCCGTTAGAGTCCACGCGTGGAAGACAAAGAGGACCTCACGGGTCTGACCGATGACGAACGGCGCAAGCGCGGCCGCTCGCCCGACCCGGTGCTCCCCGGCGAGCGGGCCCCGAAGGCGGCACCGCCGCGGCCGGTCGCCATTTCGTTCTGGCTGTGGCTGGCCGGCGGTGTGGTGCTGATCCTCGGGTCCGTCCAGCTGCTGGCCGGCAAGTCCGTGGTCATCGACCGGTACGTCAAGGGGACGACCGACCCGAAGATCACGCCGCAGATGATCGCGGACGGCGTCACGGCGATGCTGTGGTACCTCCTCATCGGATCGGCGGTGTTCGCCCTGCTGTTCCTGCTCTTCGCCTACAAGGCCCGCGAAGGCACCCGCTCGGCCCGGACGGTGCTCACCGTGCTGCCGATCGTGATGGTGCTGCTGATCCTCACCTTCGCGCCGGGCCTGCCGTACCTGACGCTGGTCGCGGTGCTGTTGTTCGTGATCGCGCTGGTGCTGCTGTACCTGCCGTCGGTGACCGGCTACTTCCCCAAGGTCGGCAAGAAGCTGTGAGGCTTTACGCCGAGTCCGGCGTGAGCTGGGCGGCGATCGGCTGGGGCCCGGTGTTCGCCCTGGTGGGCGCGCTGGCGGAGCTCGCCACCGGCGGCCCGGTGCACGTCGTGGGCTGGCTGATGGTCGGGTTCGCGCTGTGCGTGATCACGATGCCGTGGGTGTACGCGCGCCGCCGGTTCCTGTCACTGGAGGTGACGACCGAGCAGCTGCGCCAGGGCCGGGAGAAGGTGCCGGCCGCGCAGATCGCCGAGGTGACCGACGTCGGCACACCGGTCGGCGCGCGAGTGCTGGGCGGCGGCTGGTCGGTGCCGCGGAAGTACGACTCGCTGCCGGTGAAGCTGGCCGACGGCACTGTGGTCCTGGCGTGGGCGAAGGACGTCGAGGCCCTCCGGGACGCGCTGGACCGGCTCGTCCGGGCGACGCCGCGCGAAGCATGAGAAAATCGGCCTCGTGATCGACCTTCCGCAGCCCACCGGCGCCGAGCTCTGGCCGCCGGAAGAACCCGGCCCGCCCGCGCGGCTGCACAAGCCGTGGCGGACGCTCGTCGCCGTCGTGGAGGTCGTGCTCGCCGTCCTCGCCGGGTGGGTGGCCTACCTGTGCTGGCACGACAGCGTCGCCACCGTCGTCACCCGGACCGATGACGGCGCCGTGCTCGAGTCGCACCGGTACTTCGGCGGGCTGCTCGCCGCCGCCATCGGGCTCGGGACCGTGGCCGCTCTGCTGCTCGTCGACGCGGTGCGTCAGCTCGCGCTCGCCATCCGTGCCCGGAGTCCCGAGCCGAAGGCCTGATACACAGCTCGCGCACAGGCAACCAACAGTCAATTGCTAAGCACCCGCACCAAAGTTGCCGCATGACGCGCGTGCGTGCCTCGAAGGCATGGGTGATCAACGGAGCTCTGGTCGTACTGCTGGCCGGGGCGGGATTCGGGATATACCAGGCATTCAGCCCCGAACCGAGCTCGGCGCAGGCGCAGTCGCGCAGCACCCCGGTCCGCCGGGCGACGGTCACCGAGACCGTCTCCGCCGCCGGGACGCTCGCCAGCAGCTACACCGGCGCGGCGAACTTCGCGACGGCCGGCAAGGTCACCTCGATCGACGTCAAGGTCGGTGACGTCGTCAGCGCCGGGCAGAAGCTCGCCACCGTCGACAGCACCCAGGCGGCGAAACAGCTTCAAGTCGCGAAGGCGAACCTCGCCGTCGCGCAGGACGGCCTCGACACCGCCGAGACCGCCGAAGCCACGCCCGCCACCGGGCAGAACAGCCAGAACGCCCAGACCAACGCGGCCAACAACGTCACCTCGGCGCAGGCGAAGCTCGACCAGGCCGAGCTCGACGTCCAGACCGCGCAGCAGGCGCTCGACAACACCGTGCTGTACGCGCCCGGCGCCGGCACGGTCACCGCCATCAACGGCGCCGTCGGGCAGCAGTCCTCCAGCGGCTCCTCGGCCACGTCGCAGTCGTCGAGCAGCAGCGGCAGCGGCCAGGGCGGCCAAGGCTCGGCCAACTCCAGCGCCGCCACCTCGAGCAGCAGCAGTGGCAGCTCCGGGTTCATCACCATCACGAACCTGAGCGGCCTGGTCGTCAACACCTCGGTCGCGGAAATCGACGTCAGCAAGGTCAAGGCGGGCCAGAAGGCCACGGTGACGCTCAACGCGCTGCCGGACAAGCCGGTGCAGGCCACCGTGTCGAGCATCAACCTCACCCCGACCACCAGCGGCAGCGTCGTCTCCTACGGCGCGCAGCTGGCCCTCACCAGCCCGCCGGACGGGCTGCGGCCCGGCCAGTCGGCGAGCGTCGTGATCACCGTCGCCGAGGCGGACGACGCGCTGAGCGTGCCCGCCGCGGCGGTGCAGACCGTCGGCAGCACCAACCTCGTCACCGTGCAGGAAAACGGGCAGAACGTCACCCGCCAGGTGCAGGTCGGGTTGCGCGGCGAGTCGACGGTCCAGATCACCTCCGGGCTCACCGAGGGCGAGAACGTCGTGCTCACCGCGACGGCGTCGACCGGGTCCACCGGTGGCACCGGCCGCACGGGCGGGACCGGGGGAACCGGCGGATTCGGCGGGACCGGCGGGTTCCCGGGCGGCGGCCAGCGCGGCACCGGCGCCGGCGGCGGCTTCGGCGGCCGCGGGTGAACCCGGTGATCGCGGTCTCCGGACTGCGCAAGACCTACGGGGCGGGCGAGACGGCGGTGCACGCGCTGCGCGGCGTCGACCTCACCGTGTGGCCCGGCGAGTACGTCGCGATCATGGGCGCGTCCGGGTCCGGGAAGTCGACGCTGCTGAACATGCTGGGCTGCCTGGACGTGCCGTCGTCGGGCCGGTACCTCCTGGACGGGTTCGGCGTCGGGAAGCTGAACGAACGGCAGCTGGCGTTGCTGCGCAACCGGAAGATCGGTTTCATCTTCCAGTCCTTCAACCTGGTGCCCCGGACGTCGGCTTTGTCCAATGTGGAACTCCCGTTGGTCTACAGTGGACTTCGAAGGTCCGAGCGCCGCCGTCGCGCGCTCGCGGCGCTCGACATGGTCGGGCTGTCCGACCGGGCCAAGCACCTCCCGAGCGAGCTCTCCGGCGGCCAGATCCAGCGCGTCGCGGTGGCGCGGGCGCTGGTCACCGGCCCGGCGATGCTGCTGGCCGACGAGCCGACCGGCAACCTCGACCGGCGCAGCACCGAGGACGTCCTCGGCGTGTTCGACCGGCTCAACGCCCTCGGCCGCACCATCGTCGTCATCACCCACGAGGACGAGGTCGCCGAGCACGCGCACCGCGTCGTCCGGGTCGACGACGGGCTGATCGTGTCGGACGAGACCACGCGCGCGGTGGGGGCGATCTCGTGAACCTCTTCGAAATCCTGCGGTTCGCCGTGCGCGGGCTCACCGCGAACAAGCTGCGCTCGGCCCTCACCACGCTCGGCATCACCATCGGCGTCGCCGCGGTGATCCTGCTGGTCGCGGTCGGCAACGGCGCGTCGGCGGCCATCGCGGCCAGCATCCAGGGCCTCGGCACCAACGTCGTCAACGTCTCCCCGGCCCGCGGCGGCGGGCAGGGCGCGACGGCCCGGCCGCTGACCGTGCAGGACGCGCACGCGCTCGTCGACCCCGTCGGCGCCCCGGACGTCAAAGCCGCGTCGCCGGTGGTCAACACGACGGCGACGGCGACCTACGGGCAGACGTCCTACGACATCTCCAGCGTCGCCGGCACCGAACCGGCGTACTTCACCACGACCAACCGCGAACTCGCCCAGGGCCAGCTGTTCACCAGCGAGGACGTGACCGCCGCGCGGAAGGTCGTCGTGCTCGGCCCGACGACCGCGGAGTCGATCTTCGGCACCGCCGACCCGGTCGGCAAGAACGTGCTGCTCAACAGCATCCAGTTCACCGTGATCGGCGTGCTCCAGGCCAAGGGCAGCACCGGCCTCCAGAACGCCGACGACGTCGCCATCGCGCCGATCTCGGCCGTCCAGAACTCCCTGGCCGGGTACGGCAGCCTCAGCCAGATCGCCGTCCAGGCCACCAGCGCCGACTCCGTCTCGCTGGCCCAGTCGGAGATCACCGCGATCCTCGACGCCCGCCACGGCATCCGGCTCGGCGGCACCCCGGACTACCAGATCCAGAACTCGGAACAGCTCCTCGCCACGCGGACGTCCGCGACCGAG
>NZ_MUMI01000024.1 GCF_002155975.1 Amycolatopsis kentuckyensis | reverse complement strand
CATCCAGCGCACCGGTTCGTTCATGCGATGGGCGCGTCCAAGGAGGCCGGGGTGCCACGGACGGACGCTTCGGCCGCGCTCAGCCGCCGGACCGCCTCGTCGATCCGGTCCGGTGGCAGCGAAAACGGCAGCCGGATCCAGCGCTCGAGCCCGCCGTGGACGCCGAAGCGGGAGCCCGGTGCCACCTGGACGCCGTGGCTCGCCGCCGCCACCGCCAGGCGCGAGCTCACCGGCTCCGGCATGCGGCACCACAGCGACAGGCCGCCCGCCGGCATCGTGAACGTCCAGTCCGCGAGGTGCCGGTGCACCGCGCCGGCCAGCGCGTCGCGGTAGCCGCGCAGTTCCGCGCGCCGGCGGTCCAGCAGGGTTTCGTCGGCCAGGAGCTCGGTCAGCACGAGCTGCTCGAACACCGGTGACCCGAGGTCGACCGCGTAGCGCGCCGAAACCAGCCGGCCGAGCAGGTCCTCCGACGCGCGGATCCAGCCGAGCCGCAGCCCGCCCCAGTGCGTCTTCGACGCCGAGCCGACGCAGATGGCCAGGTCGCCGGCGAACGCGGCCAGCGGCGGCGGCCCGTGCCGCGGGTCGTCCTCCAGGTCCAGCTCGACGAGCGTCTCGTCCACCACGACCGGCGTCCGGGCACGGGCCAGCACGCTGCCGAGCCGGGAGCGGCCGTCGGTGTCCAGGCGCAGGCCGGTCGGGTTCTGGAAGTCGACGACGAGGTAGGCGAACCGCGGGGCCGCCTGGCGCAGGGCCGCGTCGACGCCGGCGATGTCCCAGCCGCGCTCGCCGCTCGGGTCGAGCGCCACCGGCACCGGGATGGCGTGCGCGGCGCGGATCGCCTCCAGGGCGTTCGGGTACGTCGGCTGCTCGACCAGCACCCGGTCGCCGGGGCCGGCGAGCATCCGCAGGACCAGCACGAACGCGTGGTGCGCGCCGTTGGTGACCATGACCTGGGCCGGCGTCGTCGGCAGGCCGCGCTCGGTGTAGCGCCGCGCGATCCGCTCCCGCAGGCCGAGCAGGCCGCGTTCCTGGTAGCCGTGGTCGCCCAGGTGGTCGGCGAGCCGGACGCGGGCCGCGTCGACCGCCGAGGCCATGCCCGGCACCGCGGGCGAGGACGCGTGGGTGAAGTCGATCGAGCCGTCGCCCGCCGGCGCGAGCGGGCCACGGCGCCGCCGTCCGGGCGCGGCGATCCACGAGCCCGCGCCGCGGCGGCTCGCGACCAAGCCGTTCTCCCGCAGCCGGTCCAGCGCCGCGCCGATCAGCGTCCGGCTGGCGCCGAGCGCGTCGGCCAGCTCGCGCTCGGCGGGGAGCCGGGTGCCCAGCGGGAGCTGGCCGTCGAGCACCTGCAGCTCGATGGCCGCCGCCAGGTCGGCCGCTCCCTGCCGGGAGCCACCTTGCCGCCACGAGCCCAACATGACGGCCAATCGCGGGCCGGAGATACGTCCACCTACGGGCAGTGCGGCTTCCATAAGGCCAATATCCTGGAATTGGCTATGGTTTACAAGACCACTTCGCGGCGATAGTGGAGATGTGGCTCAGATCGATCTCCGGCCCGTCCGGATCTCCCGTGACCCCGTCCGCCGCAGCGTCCAGCTGTTCGCCGGCCTCGCCCTCTACGGCACGAGCGTCGCCATGCTCACCCGCGCGCACCTCGGCCTCGAGCCGTGGGGCGTGCTGGCCGAGGGCGTCATGAAGCACACCGGCCTGACCTTCGGCACGGTGACCGGCGTGATCTCGGTGGCCGTGCTGCTGCTGTGGATCCCGCTGCGCCAGCGGCCCGGGATCGGCACGGTCGCGAACGTCGTGGTCATCTCGGTCGTGGTCGACGTCGTCCGCGCGGTCCTCCCGGACCAGCACGAGCTGGGGTGGCAGATCGTGCTGCTGGTCGGTGGGGTGGCGCTCAACGGCGTCGCGACCGCCACCTACGTCGGTGCCCGGCTGGGCCCGGGCGCCCGCGACGGCCTGATGACCGGGCTCGCGGCGCGCACCGGCCGGTCGGTCCGGCTGGTTCGCACCGGGATCGAGATCACCGTGGTCGTCGCCGGGTTCGCGCTCGGCGGCACGCTGGGGTTCGGCACCGTGCTCTACGCGCTGGCCATCGGCCCGCTGACCCAGGCGCTGCTGCCGCTGGTCGTGTGGCGCGAACCGCAGCGCGAGGAGCAGCAGGCCGTTCACTAACCCGCCTTGCGCTGCTGCACGGCCCGGCGCAGCGTCAGGTAGTCGGCGCCGCGCCGGGCGAGGACGTCGTCGGTCCCGCGCTGCTGGGCCAGCGCCAGCAGGATGTGCTCCTGGCCGAGCTGCTTGTCGCCCAGCCGGACGGCTTCCTTGAGGCTCAGCTCCAGGGTCTTCTTCGACTGTGCGGTGAACGGGATGTGCCCGCGCTTGGCCGGGCCGAGCCGTCCGGCCAGCGCCCCTTCGCCGTGCGTCTGCTCGACGCGCTCGACGATCTGCTCGACGTCGATGCCGAACTCGGTGAGCGCCTCGGCATCGGCGTCGCTCACGCCGCCGCGGCGCCGGGTGCGGGCCAGTTCGGCCGCGATGTCGTCGGTGGACACGCCCAGCTCGGCGAGCACCTGGACACCGGTCTTGACCAGCCCCGCGAGCAGGTGGGCGGGCCCGATCTCCACCGAGCCGGACTCGCGCGCCACGATCTGCGCCTCGACCACCGCCATCCGCGCGTCGGCCGTGAACCTCTCGAACATCAGTGCCTCCCGTACTTCTTGTGCACGGCCTGCCGGCTGACCCCCAGCTCGGCGGCGATCTCCTGCCACGACCAGCCGTGCACCCGCGCGCTGCGGACCTGCACGGCCTCCAGTTGTTCCAGCAGCCGCCGGAGCGCGGCGACCGCGCGCAGCCCCACCCGGGGATCGCGGTCACCCGCCCGGGCGGCCAAATCCGTCGCTTCCGTCATGCCTGTCAACCTACGTTGACATGCCGGAGGTGTCAACCCACGTTGACACGCTCAGCGCGAACCCACCGGACGGGCGACGTACAGTCGGGTGATGCCCGAGATCGCGATCGCCGAACGGGCCGGGGTGGGCGCCGACGGCCACCCACGCCCCACCGAGGACCACGTCGTCGTGCTGGACAACGCGGTGCTCGTGCTGGACGGCGCCACCTCGTCGGATCCCTCGCACCCCCCGGGCGGCTGGTACGCCGAACGCCTGGCCCGCCGGCTCGCGGGCGACCTCCGCGCAGCCCCGGAAGCCGACCTGGCCGAGGTCCTGACCAGCGCGATCGCCGCCCTCACCACGGAGCACGCGTTGCAGCCGCAGCGCTCGCCGTCGAGCACGGTCGCGGCCGTGCGCTGGCT
Source organism: Amycolatopsis kentuckyensis (assembly GCF_002155975.1). Taxonomy (GTDB): domain Bacteria; phylum Actinomycetota; class Actinomycetes; order Mycobacteriales; family Pseudonocardiaceae; genus Amycolatopsis; species Amycolatopsis kentuckyensis. Next base: position 96,411 of record NZ_MUMI01000024.1, on the reverse strand, counting down.
CGAAGACCGCGTCGACGCGCTCGTGCTGGCCGACAGCCCGGTGGTCGGGTTCGGCGGCTTCGGCGTCGACGTCGTGTCGGACGACCGGCTGACCCGGCTGCGCCGGCGCGGGCTGCTCCAGACCGGCGCCGACGTCCGGCGCCGGCGCAACGCCCACGACGGCTTCTGGGTTGCCGAAGCCGTCCCGGGTGCCGCCGCGCACGCGGTCCGGCGCAGCTGGCGGCGGGCCGACGTCGACGCGGTGCTGCTCGCCAGCGACGGCGTGTCCATCGGCGTCGACCAGTACGAGCTCTTCGACTGGCCCGAGGTCCTGGCCGTCACCCGCGCCGACGGGCCCGACACCGTTCTCGACGCCGTCCGCACCGCCGAAAAGCAGGATCCGGACGGCGAACGCTGGCCCCGGCCGAAGCGGCACGACGACCAGGCGCTCGTCCTCGTGGATTTCAATCAGGGGGTTAATCAGGGTCTTCCCTGATCACGGCGGTGCGGTTTCCGGCGACCCTGGACACATGGGGACGGAAGCGGGGAAGCGCACCAGACCGTGGCGGCTCGTCGCGGTGGGCGCGATCGGGTGGGGCCTGTTCACCGCCGTGGTGCTGCACATCGTCAGCTCGCGCAATCCGGTGTACGACACGCTGTCGAGCTACACGGTGACCGACCGCGGCGAAGGGATGCTCGCGGCGAGCGTGCTCTCGCTGGCCATCGGGTCGCTCGCGGTGCTCGGCGCGCTGCAGGTCGCCGGCGTGCCGCTGTCACGGACAACCCGGCTGCTGCTCGCGTTGTGGGCGCTCGGGATGGCCGCGGCCGCGATCTTCCCGGCGAGCTACCCCGAGGCGCCGGACCCGGTGAGCGGCGAAATCCACCTCTACGCCTGCCTGGTCGCGTTCTGCAGCCTGCCCGGGGCGGCGATCTCGCTGCTGGAGCCGCTGCGGGGCCGTCCGGAGCGGGCCGCGCTGATCCGGTCGATCCGGCTGACCGCGGGGGCGTTCGCGCTCTTCGCCTTGAGTTTCGTGTTCGTGCGGCTGAGCGAAGCCGGGGTGGCGCCGTTCCGCGAGATCTCCGACGCCTTCCCGATCGGCGTCACCCAGCGGCTGCTGCTGCTCGCCGACGTCGTGCTGCTGGGGACGCTGCTGTGGCTGGCGACGCGGCTGGAGTCAGCCTTCGACGGCCGCCGCGAATTCGGGCGCGTAGCCGTACAGGCCGGGCATCCCGCCGGTGTGCAGGAACACCACGTGGTCGTCCGGGGCGAAGTGGCCCGCCCATTCGACCAGCGCGGCGGCCACTTTGCCGGTGTAGACCGGATCGAGCACCACGCCCTCGGTACGGCCGAAGAGCCGTAAGGCGTCCCAGACCGCGTCGGTCGGGATGCCGTAGCCGGGGCCGAGCGTGGAATCGCCCAGCCTCGCGTGCGTGTAGGGCGGCGGCTCGACGCCGAGGAGCTTTGCCGCACCGTCGACGAGGTCGTGGAGGTTCTCCGTGGCCTCGTCGAGCGGGTGGCTGCAGCAGGCGATGCCGACGCCGAGGCCGCCGAGGAGCCCGGCGGCCAGCGTCACCCCGGCCGCGGTGCCGCCGCTGGCGTGCGGGACGACGAGGTGGGCCCGCTCGATACCGCGTTCTTCCAGCTGCTTGGCGAGTTCGTGGGTGGCGCGGACGTAGCCGAGGGCGCCGAGGGCGTTCGAGCCGCCGACCGGAACGGTGAAGACCTTCCGGCCGTCTTTCTGCGCTTCGGCGACGAGACGGTCGTACGTGCGGCCGGTCTCTTCGCCGTCCGCGCAGACGTGCACGGTGGCGCCGAAGAGCCGGTCGAGGGGGACGTTGCCGCCGCGTTCGTAGGCCTCGCCGTCGCGCGGGACCTTGGCCGTGAGCACGAGTTCGCAGCGCAGGCCGAGCTTCGCGCACGCGGCGGCGGTCTGGCGGCCGTGGTTGGTCTGGAGCGCGCCGAAGGTGATCACGGTGTCCGCGCCGGCCGCCTTCGCCGCGCCCAGGTGGTATTCGAGCTTGCGGAGTTTGTTGCCGCCGGCGCCGAGCGGGTGGACGTCGTCGCGCTTCAGCCAGAGGTTCCGCAGGCCGAGGGCTTCGCCGAGCCGCGGCGCCTCGTGCAGCGGGGTCGGCCAGCCACCCAGGTCGACCCGGGGGATCGCGGCCAGCGCGGCGTCGGGGAATCCGGCGAAGTCGAACGTCATCGGCCCTCCAGGCTCGGCTTTCTAACCACTATAGGGGGTTAAGCACCGCGAAGCGGAGCTCGGTGCGCGCCCCGACCTCGCGCACGCCGAGCCGCCGGAGCGTGACGCCGTCGAGCTCGGGGTCGCCGAACAACGGCAACCCGGCGCCCAGCAGCACCGGCGCGATCTGGACGTGCAGTTCGTCGGCCAGCCGGGCCCGCACGGCCTGCCGGACCACGCTCGCGCCGATCACCTTGACCGCCCGCTCCCCCGCTGCGGCCCTCGCCTGCGTGATCGCCGAAGCGATCCCGTCGGTCACGAAGGTGAAGGTGAGGTTCTCGTCCTGCGCGGGCGGCACGGCCGGCGGCGTGTGCGTGACGACGAAGATCGGGACCTGGAACTCGTAGTTGCCGACGTACCAGTCCGGGTCCTCGGCCATCGCGAACGAGCGGCGGCCGAGGACGACCGCGCCGGTCTCCCGGATCAGGTCGGTCATCCACTCGCTGCCGCTCGACGCGGCGGGGTCGGACAGCCGGGCCGTGCCGCCGTGGCGGTCGGCGACGAAGCCGTCCAGCGACATGCTCATCCCCGCGTGCACCGTGGCCATGGGTTCTCCTCACGTAGTAGTCCCCCGGGTAGACGACCGGGGCGGCGAAAACTCATCGGGAGTAGCCGGAGACCGTCGGTATCCGGTAACGTTCGTTCGAACGAACGAGAACCTTCGGGGGCCGCCATGACCGCTACCAGCCTCGACTTCACGGGCCTCGCCGCCCAAGCCGCGCAGCTGGCCGCGGGTGAGGCCTCCTCCGCCGAGCTCACGGCGGCCGCGCTCGGGCGCGCGCACGCGAGCCAGCCCACGCTCAACGCGTTCCGGCACCTCCGTGACGCCGAAGCCCTCGCCGAAGCCGCCGACGCGGATCGGCGCCTGGCCGCCGGCGACCGGGCTCCCCTGCTCGGCGTGCCGGTCGCGATCAAGGACGACGTCGACCTCACCGGCCTGCCCACTTCCTTCGGCTGTGTCGGCGAATTCCCGTGCGCGACGGCCGACGCGCCCGCGGTCGCGCTGCTGCGCGAGGCCGGAGCTGTGATCATCGGCAAGACGAACACCCCCGAGCTGGGCCAGTGGCCGTTCACCGAGGGCCCGGCCTTCGGCGTGACGCGCAACCCGTGGCACACCGGCCACACCCCAGGGGGTTCTTCGGGCGGGAGCGCGGCCGCGGTGGCGTCGGGGGTCATCGCGGCCGCGCTCGGGTCCGACGGCGCCGGTTCGGTGCGCATCCCGGCCGCGTGGACCGGACTGGTCGGCATCAAGACCCAGCGCGGCCGGATCCCCACCGGCGGCGAGCTGTTCCACGGCCTCACCGTGCTCGGCCCGCTGGCCCGCACGACCGAGGACGCCGCCCTGCTGCTCGACGCCGCCGCCGGGACGCCGGGCGTGTTCCGCGCGGCCGCCGCGCGTGAACCCGGCAAGCTGCGGATCGGGCTGTCCACGCGGATCCCGTTCACCGCCACCAAGACCCGCCTCGACCCGGTCGTCGACACCGCCGTGCGCCGGCTCGCCGAGTCCCTCGCCGGGCTGGGCCACGAGATCGTCGAGGTCGAGCCGGACTACGGGCTGATCGGGCTGACGTTCCTGCCGCGGTCGCTCACCGGCGTCCGCGATTGGACGCTGCGGGTGCCCGACCGGACCGGGCTCGACCCGCGCACGCGCAGCAACGCCGGCCACGGCCGATTGCTGGCCGGGCCCGCGCTGCGGCTGGCCCGCGCCCTCGAGCCGGGGCTGCACCGGCGGATCGGCTCGGTGTTCGGCCGCGTCGACGTCCTGCTGACGCCGACCACCGCGACCCCGCCGCCGCCGGTCGGCACGTTCGACGGGCTGTCCGGCTGGGAGACCGACCAGGTCATGATCGCCGCCTGCCCGTACGCTTGGCCGTGGAACGTGCTGGGCTGGCCGGGGGTCAACGTCCCGGCCGGGCAGACGGCGGACGGGCTGCCGCTCGGCGCGCAGCTGCTCGGCCCGTCGCACGCCGAGGAGCGGCTGATTTCGCTTGCCGCGCAACTGGAAGAGGTCGAACGGTGGCCGGAGCGGCATCCCGCGACAAGTTGGTGAGCACCCGGGAAGCCATCCTGCGCGGCGCGCTGACCGTCGTCGGCGAACACGGCGTCGGCGGGCTGACGAACCGCCGGATCGTCGCCGCCGCGGGTGTCTCGCTCGGCACCCTGACCTACCACTTCACGAGCCAGACGGCGTTGCTGCGCGAGGCGATGCTGCTGTTCGCCGAGGAGGAGACGGCGAAGCTCGGCGCGATCGTCGACGGTTACCGTTCGGAGGGGTTGAGCGTCGAGCAGGCGGCGTCGGTGGTCGAGCACGTGATCGCCCAGCTGCCGTTCGGCGCGGACGAGCTCGGCGCGCACGAGCTGTACCTCCAGGCGGCGCGCGACCCGGAGCTGCACGAAGCGTCTTCGCGGTGCTTCGCGGCGTACGACGAGCTGGCGGTGACGATCCTCAGCGCGTTGGGGGTCCCCGACCCGGCGCGCCTGGCCGGGCCGGTGGTGGCACTGATCGCGGGGTTGCAGCTGCGGCGGCTGGCCACGGGTGAGACGGACACGCCGGTGGCCGAGCCCCTGATGATGTTGCTCCGCGGAGCTTGATGGCTCCGCCGATCGTCCGCGGCACGGCGGCCTGGAAGTACTTCGGCGACTTCCGCGACGGGTTGCTGGCGGGGCAGGTGCTGGTGCTGCAGGTGGCACACCCGGTCGTGGCGGCGGGGGTGCGGGACCATTCGGACTACGCGTCGGATCCGTGGACGCGCCTGATGCGGACGGGCGCGTCGCTGTCGATCTACGTCTACGGCGGTGCGGCCGGTGCGCGTGTGGAAGCTGCGCGGTTGCGGGCGTTGCACCGGACGTTCACGGGGGTTGCGGACGGACGGCGGTACAGCGCGTTGGATCCGGCCGCGTATGCGTGGGTGCATGCGACGCTGGTGAAGGTTCCCGTTGACGTGCAGCGGTTTTTCGGGCGGCCACTGTCCACATCGGAGCTCGGCGAGTACTACGCCCAGATGTGCGACGTCGGCCGGATGCTGGGCGTGCGCCCGCAGGATTTGCCACCGGACTGGGCGGCGTTCGAGCGTTACTACGACTCGATGGTGGCGGGCTTCACGACGAACCCGACGATCGAGCAGCTCTTCGAGACGATCCGGACGGTGCGGAAGCCGGTCCGGTGGCTGCCCGATCCGTGGTGGCGGTGGCACGCGCGGATCCAGCTGTTCCTGATCCGGGCCACGCTGCCCACGAACCTCCGAGAGCGCCTGGGTCTCCAGTGGACGGCGGCGGACCAGCGCCGCTTCGCCCGCTTCGCGGCGGCGGTACGCCTGTGCGCGACGCCGATCCCGGCCGGGTTGCGGACGGCGCACATGCGGTGGATCGGCAAGCTGAACGTGTGGTTCCGCGCGCACCCGCGGGTGTATCGCGCGCTGGTCCGCCGAGACGGCCCGGGCGCCAAGCCGAACTCGTGAGGACGATCGCGGCCGGCAGCGCGTGATCGAAGGCGGGACTCGCGTGACTGGAGGCCGATCTCACGTGACTGAAGGCGGAACTCGCGTGATTGGGGACCGATCTCGCGTGACTGGGGACCGATCTCGCGTGATTGGAGGCCGATCTCACGTGATTGGAGGGTCGACTCGCGTGATTAGGGGCGGGACTCGGGTGATCGGAGGGTCGACTCGGGTGATTGGGGGGTCGACTCGGGTGATTGGGGGGGCGACTTGGGTGGGTCAGCGGGTTCGGGCGTAGTGGGCTCGGGCTTTGGCTCGGTTTCCGCAGCGGGCCATCGAGCACCACTGGCGGTTGCGGCGCGGTGAGGCGTCGCAGAACCGCTGGCCGCAGTCGTCGGCCGCGCAGACTCGGACCTCCGCGTCGCTCGTGGCCAGGTCGATTGCGTCCGCCGCCAGTGCCGCGAACGCCGCCGCCACCGGGTCCTTCGGGGCCGGGACCTCGCGGCGCAGCGTGCCGCCCACCAGGGCCAGGCGCGGTGGGGGTGCCGGGGCCGAGGCCGCCGCGTTGTTGACCAGGTCGACGTCCATCTTCGACAGCTCCTCCGGCGGCAGCAGCACCCGGTCGATCGCCTCCCGCAGCGCCTTCGCCGCCAGCACGTTGCCCGCCGTCACCGGCACCGGGCCCGTCGTCAAGCCCGCCAGCGAAAGCCACTCCGCCAGCGCGTCCGGCCCCGTCAGCAGCTCCACGCCCGACTCGTGCCGGCTGCGCAGCGTGTTGACGAGGTCGAGGCACGGCCGTCCGCCGTCGAAGACCCACTCCATGCCGATGATTCTAACCCTTGAAGACAGTTAGAAGCAGCGCTACCGTCTAACCCTATGAACCGGTTAGAAAATCTCGCCACCGTGAACGGCATCCGCCTGCACTACCTCCGCGCCGGCGACGGCCCGCCGCTGTTCCTGCTGCACGGCTGGCCGCAGACGTCGCACTGCTGGCACAAGGTCCTGGCCCCCCTCGCCGAGACGCACACCGTGATCGCCCCGGACCTGCGCGGCTACGGCCGCACGGACAAGCCGAAAGGGGGCTACGACAAGCGCACCATGGCCGCCGACATCGCCGCCCTCGCCGATCACCTGGGCTTCGCGAAGACCGCCGTCGCCGGGCACGACCGCGGCGGCCGCGTCGCCCACCGCTGGGCGCTCGACCGCCCGGACCAGGTCGAACGCCTGGCCGTGCTCGACATCGCCCCGACCCGCGCGATGTGGCAGCGCCTCGACGCCGGCGTCGCGAAGGCGTACTGGCACTGGCTCTTCCACCTCCAACCCGACCTGCCGGAGCTCCTGGCCGGCCAGAACATCGCCGCCTACCTCGGCTACTTCTTCGAACGCTGGACCTACCAGCGCCACGCCCTCGACGCCGACGCCCAGGCCGAGTACGTCCGCGCCTTCTCCCAGCCGGGCGCGCTCCGGGCCGGCTTCGACGACTACCGCGCCTCCTTCCCCGACGACGCCGACCTCGACGACGCCGACTTCGAAGCCGGAAAGCGCGTCACCCAGCCACTTCTCGCCCTCTGGGGCGCGAACGGCCTGCTCGGCACGCTCCCGACGCTCGACATCTGGCGGGAGTACGCCGACGACGTCACCGGCGCGGCCCTCGCCGAGTGCGGCCACTTCCTCCCCGAGGAGCAGCCCGGCGAAGTGGTCGCCCACCTGCGGAAGTTCCTCCTTCCCTGAGATCCCCGGGGCCTCCGGTCCCCCGAACTGGGGACCGGAGTTCCCTCGCCGCCGTGACGCCCACCACCGGATGAACCGGTTAGGTTCGGTCCACGATGGGGAGCAAATCGAAAGCGGCACTGCTGATGCTGCTGGCCGCACTGGGGATCGTGGCCGGCGGCGGGATCGCGCACGCCGACGGCGCACCGGCCGGCGCCGACATCCAGGTCGCCCAGACACTCGGCGCGCGCGAACTGACCGTGATCATCCGCCGCGTCGACACCACGCCTTCGCCGCTGCGGGTCGACGTCGTGACGCACCAGGGCACCGCGCCCGGCACGCTGCACCTGGCCGTCGCGGCCGACGGCGTCCCGAGTTCGCGCGGGGACGTGGTGCTCGGCGCGGCACCGGGTGTCTACGCGGGAAGTCTCCAAGTCGACAAACCGGGGCCGTGGGAACTTTCGCTGAGCGACGGCACCGGGCCGCCCGCCACGATCCCGTTCATCGTGCCCGCCCGGGTGGTTCCGCCGTGGGAGCGGGCGACCTACGGCGGGTTCGTCGCCGCGGGGGCGTTCCTGCTCATCGCCCTCGTCGTGGGGGTGCGGGCCAAGCGGACCGCGTACGCGCTCGTCCCGGCGGCCGGCGTGGTCGCCGCGATCGCCGTCGCCGTCACCGGCGCGCTGCTGTCGGCGAGCACTCCCCCGCCGCCGGCACCCGGCAGCCAGCTGGACCCGACGTTCGACAACCTCACCGACCCCTACGCGAACGCACAGCTGTCCACAGTGGATTACTCCCGGCCGCCGGTGAACCTCGCCGTCGAAGCCCGGCGGGGCGACCTGCGGCTGCGGCTCACCGACGGCGCCACCGGCCGCCCGGTCGACGACCTGCTGGTCCACGACAACGCGCTCGTGCACCTGGTGCTGGTCTCGCCGTCCGGCCGGCTGAGCCACCTGCACCCGGTGCGCGTCGGCCCCGGCGACTACCGCGTCCGGCTCGCCGATCCGGAAGCGGGTACCTACGCCGTCGCCGCGGAACTGGCCCGGCGCGGCGGTGGCGTCCAGCTCGTCCGGTCCACTGTGGACATGAAGGGCACCGCGACCCCCGCGCCCGAGCCACCCGGCCCCGGACCGCGGACGATCGACGGCACCCCGGTCGAACTCACCGTCAGCCCCGGGACGCCGACCACGATCACCGCGCGCTTCCCCGCCCAGGACCTCCAGCCGTGGCTGGGCATGCTCGGCCACCTGATCGTCACCGGGCCGTTCACCGGCCCCGCCGGCGAAGGCGCCGCGAAGGCACCCACGTGGGCGCACGTCCACGCGATGGTCCCGCCCGTCGCGGGACAGCGTGACCGTCCTGATGAGACAGTCGCCGCGTACGGCCCCGACGTCAGCTTCACCTACACCTTCGCCGAGCCCGGCCGGTACCGGATCTGGCTGCAGGCCGAACGCGGCTACCGGGTGCTCACCGTGCCCGCCGTGGTCGACGTCCCGACGACAGGAGCCGGCCGATGAAACGCCCGACGTTGCTGATCACCGTCGTCGCCCTGGTCGTCGCGGCCGGTGCCGCGTGGCTCCTTTGGGGCGGCGGCGACGCGAAACCCACTACGCAGCAAGCGGTTTCGGGGCCCTACACGGTCCAGTTCTCCGCGGAGCAGCCCCGGATCGGCGGCAACACCTTCGCGGTGGCCGTGACCGGGCCCGCGCCCGACGCCGTCACGGTCGCGCCGGTCATGGCGCAGATGGGCCACGCGCTCACGCCGGTGCCCGCCGGACCGGACGGGCCCGGCCGCTTCCGCGCCGCGGACGTCGGGCTGCCGATGGCCGGGCAGTGGGAGATCACCGTTGCGCTGCGCGGCCCCGGCGGGCCCGCGCAAGTCGTCTTTCCCGTGTTGGTCAAGTAGAAGGAGGGGGTATGGATCTCACCGCATCCGGCGTGCGCACCACGTCGGTGGCAAAACAAGCGCGGACGGGGTTGCTGCCGGCGAACGTCGTGCTCGGCGGGTCGCTGCTGTCACTGGTCGGGCTCACCTGGGACATCCAGTGGCACGACGACGTCGGGCCGGACACGTTCTTCACGCTGCCGCACCTGTTCCTGTACGCGGGCAGCGCGGTCGTCGGCCTGGCGAGCCTCGCCGTCGTGCTGCTGACGACGGCGGCGCGGCACGCGGGACGGCCGGTCGACCCGCGGATCGGCGGGCGCGTGGTCAACGTGTTCGGCCGGACGTTCGCGGCCCCGCTGGGCTACCTGGTTTCCGGGGTCGGCGCGGCGACGTTCCTCCTGTACGGCCTGTGGGACCAGTGGTGGCACGGGCTTTACGGCTTCGACGCGGTCATCGACTCGCCACCGCACATCGGGCTGCTGCTGTCGATCACGGTGTCGCTCATCGGCACGACCGCGGTGTTCGCCGCGGCGCGCGAGCACCGCTGGGGCCGGCTCGGCACGCTGGCGTCGCTGACCGTGCTGCTCACCTTCGGGCCGGTGCTGGCGCTCGGGTTGCAGCAGGTGCCGGACGACTACGCCGACGCCGTCGCGATCGGGACGTCGATGATGGCGGTGCTGCTGGTCGCCGTCGGCGCCGGGTTCACCCGCCGTCCGGGTGGGGCGGTGGGCACCGCGGCGCTGGTCGCGGCCGTGCAGGCGGTGTTCTGGTGGTTCTCGCCGTGGGCCGCGCGGGCGTACGCCGACCTGGTCGGCCTGCCGATGCGGGACGCGATCTCCGGGGTGCCGGCGATGCCGTCGCTGACGCCGATGGCGCTGCTGCCGGTGGCCGCCCTGATGGAGCTGGTGTACCTCGCCGGCCGACGCCGGGGGTGGCGTGCGGGCCGGGTGTCCGTGGTCGCCGGCGGGATCGCCGGGCTGCTGCTCGGGCTGAGCCTGCCGGTGCAGCGGTTCCTGCTCTACACCGGCGCGCACCTGCCGCCGGCCTGGTACCTGACGACGACCGCCGTGCTCAGCGCGGCGCTGGGGCTGCTCGGCGGGTTCGCCGGGTGGCGGTTCGGCGGGATGCTCTGCCTGCTGGCGCCCGCGAAGAAGGGGGAAACCGCTGATGCGTAAGGCACTCCTGGCCCTGGCCGCGGTCGCCGGGCTGCTGTTCACGACCGCCGGGACGGCGAACGCCTACGAGCCGGTCAACATCGTGCACACCGAGCGGGTGCAGGCCGGGCCGTACGGGCTGACCGTCGGGTTCAGCACCTGGCCGGTGAAAGCCATGCAGTCACTGGACTTCACCTTCATCCCCGACGGCGGGATCGAAGGCAAGTCCGGCACGCTCACCATGGTGAACCCGGAAGGCGGCCAGAACCGGAAGCAGCCGCTGGTGCGGCACCCGCGCAAGCTGGAGGTGTGGGGGCTCGACGTCCGCTCGATGCCGCGGCCGGGCGACTGGACGCTCCGCTTCACCGTCAACGGCCCCGCCGGTTCCGGCACCGGCGAGCTGCGTGCGTTGCCGGTGCTGGAACAGCCGGGGCCGCCGATCGGCCTGAGCTGGGCGATCAGCACGCTGCCGCTGATCGGGCTCGTGGCGCTCATCGTGGTGGCCTGGCGCCGGACGCGCGGCCGCCTGCGCGGAGGCGAGCTTCCGGCAATCGGGTGAGATTCCCCTCACATCAGGCGTCCGCACGTATTCGGGCGGTCGCGAAGGCCTCCTTCACCGTAGAGAGCGGGGAAGGGGGCCTTCACCATTTGTCTTCCGGGGTACGGCCGTTCAGGCGGGCAGGTCGAACTGCCCGGCTTTGACGGCGATCAGGAACGCTTCCCACTCGGCGGTGTCGAACACGAAGACCGGGCTGGTCGTGAGCTTGGTGTCCCGGACGCCGATCACGCCGTCGCGGCCCAGGTTGACCTCGACGCAGCTGCCGCCGTTGGGCTCACTGGCGAACGACTTCTCCCAGGCGGCCTCTTCGAACAGGGTCACGGCCGTGTTCGGATCGTAATCCGCGAACGACGGATAATCCGCCATGGGTCGTACCTCCGAGGATCGATGGGGGGCGCGGTCGTGACCTGGTCGAAGGCACCCGCTCCCGGCTACTCAGTGTCTCAATGGAGCAAGCCACAGGGCCAAGCGGGTGATCAACTGGGTACGGCCTCGACATGAAGATTATTCCAGGAGTAGGATTAATCGCATCGGCCGGGGCGGCTGGTGTCGGTGAATGACTGCCTGCCCGCGGCGGGCGGTCGTCGAGGCGGGCCGAACAGTCGGAACGACCGGTGCCGGAACCAACCAAGCCAAGCCACCGCAGGACCTCATGGGGGAGGAACAGCGTGATCGTCGAGGAAGGTGCGCCACCCCGCGCGCTCGCCGTGACCAGGCTGGTCCGAACCAGAGATGCGGAAGCGTTTTCCCTCGGGGGCGCCGAAGCACCGCGACGAGAGCTGGGGGTGTAGACGAATGGCCGTCCGGGTGAACTCGCTCTTCCGCCGCGAGGCCGAAGAACACCGTGGCCGCCGGGGCATCGGGAACGAGCTGCGGAACCGCTTCGGCTTCAGCCTGATCCAGGCGCCGCTGCGCAAGACCACGACGTGGGCGACCGACCAGGACCTCCCGCTGCGGCGCCACGCCGACGGGGTCCGCACGTCCCGCCCGCTGGAAACCACGATCGACCTGACGCCGCTGATGCGCGGCCGGGTAGGCTCGCGCGCCTGAACTGCCGTACCACCACGAAAGAGCCCCGGTTTCCTGCGGAACCGGGGCTCTTGCCGTGCGGGGTTACGGTTTTCGCAGCAGCAGGCTGCCGTGCCGCAGCGGCCGCTCCCCCTCGCCCGGCTCGCGGTACACCCGCCCCACCTCGGTGAGCCCCGCCGCGGCCGCGATCCCCGCCAGTTCGTCCAGCGGCCAGCAGTAGGCCGTCGTCACCTTGTGATCGAACGTCGTCAGCGGGCCGCCCCGCGATGCGAAGCACCCCAACAGAACGTGACCGCCGGACGCCAACGTTCGGGCGAATTCGGCGAAGTACCCCGGCACCTCCGACGGCGGCGCGTGGATCACCGAGTACCACGACAGGATCCCGGCGAGCGACGCGTCCGGCAGCTCCAGCGCCGCCATGGACCCCACCTCGAACCGCAGGTCCGGATGAGCGGCCTTGGCGAGCGCGATCATGGCCGGGGACAGGTCGACGCCGAACGCGTCCAGTCCCAGCGAACGCAGGTGCGCCGTGAGGTGGCCGGGACCGCAGCCCAGGTCGGCGACCGGGGCGTGGCCGCGGACGGAATCCGCGAACGCCGTCCACACCGCCCGCTCCAGCGGGTGCTTGTCCCAGACCTCGGCGGCGAATTCCGCGTACTGGTCGGCGATCGCGTCGTAGGCCGCGGCCGTCACGGCTTGCGGCCGAGGCCGCAGAGGTGACCGACGAACGCCGGGTCGTTCGCGAGCTTCTTCGTGGCCCTGGACTCGATCTCCTCCGGGTGCCACTCCGGCAGGTAGACGATGCCCGGCTCCACCAGCTCCAGTCCCTCGAAGAACGACGTGAACTCGGCCCGGCTGCGCAGGTGCAGCGGCGTGCTCGACTTGTTGTACTGCTTCATGATCGTCTCGCGGCTGTCCGCGTCGGCCATCTCGTGCAGGCCGTCGTCCGTCAGGTGCGAGGACAGGAAGTACGAGCCGGACGGCAGCAGCGACAGGTACTTCCGGATGGTCTGGGCCACCGGCTCGTCGGCGCCGAGGAAGTACAGGACGCCGACCATGATCAGGCCGATCGGGCGGTTCGGGTCGAGGACGCCGGTGTCGAGCGCGCGCTTCCAGATGTCGGCCGGGTCGCGCAGGTCGCCCTGCAGCACCGCGTGCCGCCCCGCGACGCCTTCCTTCTCCAGCAGGATCTGGGAGTGGGCCACCGCGACCGGCTCGTTGTCGACGTACACGCACCGGGCGTTCGGGTTCACGTCCGTCGCGACTTCGTGGACGTTGCCGACGGTCGGGACGCCGGAGCCGAGGTCGAGGAACTGGTCGACACCGTTGCGCGCCAGGTACCGCACGCCGCGGCCGAGGAAGTCGCGGCCGGCGCGCGCGACGGTCTTGATCATCGGGAACGTCTTGACCGCCTGCTCGCCGAACTGGCGGTCGATGGCCCAGTTGGCGTCGCCGCCGAGGAACCAGTCGTAGATGCGGGCCGCGTTCGGCCGGTCCAGGTCCACACCTTCAGGGGCTTCGGGGTCCTGCGTCGTCATTGCGTCCTCCAGGCTTGCGGCCGACACCGCCGACCACGCTCGCGAGGGGGACCGTGGCGGCGCCGGGCTCAGGGCGCCACTCTCCCACAGGCACGATCCCGGGCTCGACGACGTCGAAGGTACCGAAGAACGCGGCGATCTCGTCGAGGGACCGGGAAACCGCGGGCGAACTCGACCGTTCGGACAGCTTCACGAGCTTCCTGATCTGCGCCAGCTCGTCGCCTTCGACGCCGGATTCGGTCGCGTGCGAAAGCACGTACGCCGACCCGGGCGCCAGCAGCGTCCGGTAGTCGCGGATGGCTTCGCGCACGCCGGTGACGTCCGGCAGGAAGTGCAGCACCGCCACGGTCAGCAGGCAGATCGGCCGGTCCGGGTCGAGCACGCCGGTGGCGAGCGCGGCTTCCCAGACCTCGCCCGCGTCGCGCAGGTCGGCGTGCAGCACGGCGTGGCGTTCGGGGTCGCCGGCCTCTTCGAGGAGCATCCGGCCGTGCGCGACGGCCACCGGCTCGTTGTCGACGTAGACGCACCGGCTGTCGTCGACGTGGTCGTCGGCCACCTCGTGCACGTTGCCGGCGGTCGGGATGCCGGAGCCGAGGTCGAGGAACTGCGTGATGCCCTCGGAAAGGCAGTAGCGCACGGCCCGGCCGAGGAAGGCGCGGTTGCTGCGGGCGAGCGTTTTCGCCAGGGGGAACGCCTGCACGGCCTGCTCGCCGAACTGCCGGTCGATCGCCCAGTTCGCGGTGCCGCCGAGGGCCCAGTCGTAGATGCGCGCGATGTTCGGCCGGTCGAGGTCGATGGCGTCGGGGAGGAAGTCGGGGTCCACGATGTCCCCTTCGGGCGGCACTTCCGGTGGGTTTCGAGCGCAACAGACCCACTCTACCGACAGTTGTTCACCGCTCGGGACAGCTGACGCCGCCGTTCGCCCTATTGGAGCTGCTGCATCTGGGCGCGGTAACCCTCCGCAAGCTCCTTGAGGAACTGCCGGGTCTCCTGGCGCTCCAGCGCGGCTCCCCGCAGCCTGTCCCACGAGTCGACGAAGATGTTGAAGTCCTTGACGTCGTCGAGGTACAGGCCGCCGGCGGAGTGCTCGATGTAGACGAAGTCGCGGGTGCGGTCCGGGAACCGCATGATCGTGAAGTCGTTGGGCACCGCGGCCAGCCGCGCGCCGAACGGGAGTACGTGCACGTAGACCCGCGGGTGCTTCTCGAGCGAGAGCAGGTGCTCGACCTGGTCGAGCATCACCGCGGGCGCGTACCCGCCGGGTGCCCGGCGCAGCGCGCCTTCGCTGATGATGAAGCGGTAGTACGGCGGCTGCTGCTGCTCGAACACCGCCTTGCGGTCGAGGCGGTTGCGGACCAGCGACGTCACGTCCGTCGCGCCGGCCTCGGTGAACTGCTTGAGCATGTAGTGCTCGGACTGCAGCGGGCCCGGGATGCGCTCACCGTGCCAGGTGAGGATCTCCGCGGCCGCGGGCTCCAGGTCGGTGAAGGTGCGGAACCAGTGCGGCACCACCGAGCGGTAGCCGGACCAGTGGCCGCGCTGCCCGGCGGCGGCCCGCGCCAGGTTCATCAGCGTGTCGGCCTCTTCGCCGTTGATCCCGAACGCGTTCAGCATGGATCGCACATCCCCGAGCTTCACCCCGACGGCACCGGACTCGATCTTGTTGACCTTGCCCTGGGTGCAGCCGAGGACCTCGGCGACCTGCTGCTGTGTCATCCGCGCCGCGGTGCGGGCATGCCGGAGCTCGTTCCCGAGCTGCTTCCGGCGCGAGGTGACGGTGCTGGCCATCGCCCTGCTCTCCCGGACCACTACCAAGCGACGGCGGCCTCCCGGTCGCCGTCGCGCGCGAACTATCGAACCCA
Organism: Amycolatopsis kentuckyensis; assembly: GCF_002155975.1. GTDB lineage: Bacteria > Actinomycetota > Actinomycetes > Mycobacteriales > Pseudonocardiaceae > Amycolatopsis > Amycolatopsis kentuckyensis. The sequence goes on along the minus strand of NZ_MUMI01000024.1, from coordinate 81,018 downwards.
CCCAGGTTAGTGCTTCACCTTGCGGATCTCGATGATGACATCGCGCAGCGTTCCAGGAAACGCCGCAGAATGCCAGTCACCTGCGGTATCACTCGCCTGGACCAGCGAAATTCCGAATTATTCCGCCAACCGGCGGAGCCCCGTCTCGGGCATAGTGGCCCCGTGACCGATCGCTCGCCTTCCGCCGCCGCCGTCACCCGGCTGGCCGACCAGGTCCACGGCTACGTCCAGCCGGACGGCTCCTGGTACATCAACAACTGCGGGTTCGTCGACGCCGGCGACCACACCGTGCTGATCGACACCTGCTCGACCGAGCGCCGCACGCGCGCGCTGCTCGCGGCGGTCGGAGCGACCACCGGCAGCCCGGTGACGACGCTGGTGAACACCCACCACCACGGCGACCACACCAACGGCAACTACCTGGTCGAAGGCGCGGCGGTGATCGGCCACCGCAAGACCCGCGAGCTGCTGGTCGCCGAGGGCATCCAGACCTACGAGGGCGTGTTCGTCGGCAGCGACTGGGGCGAGCTGAAGTCGCGGCCGCCCGAGATCGTGTTCGACGACCGGCTCACCCTCTACGCCAGGGACGTCGAGATCCAGCTCATCCACCCCGGGAACGCGGCCCACACGACCAACGACGTCCTGGTCTGGCTGCCGGCGCAGCGCGTGCTCTACGCCGGTGACCTGGTGTTCCACGGCGGCAGCCCGTTCGCGCTGATGGGTTCGGTGGCCGGGTGGCGCAAGGGCCTCGACGTCATCCGGGAACTCGACCCGGAAGTGATCCTGCCCGGCCACGGCGGCCCGTGCGGACTGGACATCGTGGACAAAGTGGACGAGTACCTCGCCTTCGTCCAGAAGACGGCCGAGCGGGGCAAGGCTGCGGGGCTGTCGCCGCTGGAGCTGGCGAAAGAGACCGACCTCGGCCAGTTCTCGGAGCTGACCGAGCAGGAGCGGCTGCCGGGCAACCTGCACCGGGCGTACGCCGAGCTCGACGGCGCCGAGTGGGGCGCGCAGATCGACCTCGTGGCGGCGATCACGGACATGCTCGCGTTCAACAAGGGACCCATCCGCTGCTTCTCCTGAACTAGGTGAGCTGCTCCTCCGTGCCCTCCCTTGAGGCCTCGATCGGACTAGGGTCTGAATCGAGAGAGTTCTTCGGAAGGATTCGGATGAGCAAGAAGGCGAGCATCGGGGTCACCGGCCTGGCGGTCATGGGCCGCAACCTGGCCCGCAACCTGGCCCGGCACGGTCACACGGTGGCCCTGCACAACCGGTCCGAGGAGCGGACCCGCGCGCTGGTGGACCAGTTCGGCGACGAGGGCGACTTCATCCCGGCGTACTCCGCGCAGGAGTTCGTGAACGCGCTGGAGCGGCCGCGGCAGGTCGTGATCATGGTCAAGGCGGGCGGCCCGACGGACGCCGTCATCGAGGAGTTCGCGCCGCTGCTCGAAGAGGGCGACGTCATCATCGACGCCGGCAACGCGCACTTCGCCGACACGCGCCGCCGCGAGAAGGCGCTGCGCGAGCGTGGGCTGCACTTCGTCGGCAGCGGCGTCTCGGGCGGCGAGGAAGGCGCGCTGCACGGGCCGAGCATCATGCCCGGCGGCTCGAAGGAGTCGTACGAGTCGCTCGGCCCGCTGTTCGAGGACATCTCGGCGAAGGTCGACGGCGAGCCGTGCTGCACGCACATCGGCGCGGACGGGGCCGGCCACTTCGTCAAGATGGTGCACAACGGCATCGAGTACGCCGACATGCAGCTGATCGCGGAGTCGTTCGACCTGCTCCGGCACGCGGGCGGCTACGCACCGGCCGAGATCGCCGACGTGTTCCGCACGTGGAACACCGGGCGGCTGGACTCGTACCTGATCGAGATCACCGCCGACGTGCTCGCGCACGTCGACAAGGCGTCCGGCAAGCCGTTCGTCGACATCGTCGAGGACGCCGCCGAGCAGAAGGGCACCGGCCGCTGGACCGTGCAGATCGGCCTCGACCTGGGTGTGCCGATCTCGGGCATCGCCGAAGCCGTCTTCGCGCGTTCGCTGTCCGGGTCCAAGTCGCTGCGCGCGGCGGCCCGCGGGCTCGGCGGTCCGTCGGCGGCACCGCTGTCGGGTTCCGCGCTGGAGCGTTTCGCCGACGACGTCGAGCAGGCGCTGTACGCGTCGAAGGTCGTCGCGTACGCGCAGGGCTTCAACCAGATCCAGGCCGGCGCGACCGAGTACGGCTGGGACATCGACCTCGGCAAGGTCGCCTCGATCTGGCGCGGCGGCTGCATCATCCGCGCGAAGTTCCTCAACGACATCACCGCGGCCTACGCCGACGAGCCGGAGCTGCCGACGCTGCTCACCTCGGGCGGCTTCCGCAAGGCCGTCGAGGACGCGCAGGACTCGTGGCGCTCGGTGATCTCGACGGCGGTCAAGCTCGGCATCCCGACGCCGGGCTTCTCGACGGCGCTGGCCTACTACGACGGCCTCCGCGCGGACCGGCTGCCGGCCGCGCTGGTCCAGGGCCAGCGGGACTTCTTCGGCGCCCACACCTACCGCCGGGTGGACCGCGAAGGTTCGTTCCACACGGCCTGGGCCGCCGACGGCCGCCCGGAGTCCGACGCCTGAGGAGTCGCTGCTCTGACCGGGACGGCCCCCTCGCCCCCCCCCCGGTCAGAGCAGCGTCACCAGCAGCACCGCGAGAAGCACGGCAGCCAGCAGGAGCCTCATTGCCCCCGGGCGGCGAGGAGCTCCGCCAGCACCTCCACGATCTTCGCCTCGGCCTTGTCCTTCTTGACGCCCAGGCCGTCGAGCACCTCGAAACCGGTGCCTTCGCCCTGTTCCAGCAGCGCCAGCAGCATGTGCTCGGTGCCGATGTAGTTGTGCCCGAGCCGCAGCCCTTCGCGCATGGTCAGCTCGAGGGTCTTCTTGGCGGCGGCGGAGAACGGGACCACGTTCGGCGCCGGGTCGACCGGCTCGGGCAGCCGCGCCTCGGCGGCTTCGCGGACGGCGTCGAGTTGCACGCCCTGGGCCAGGATCGCCCCGGCCGCCAGCGCGGCGGGCTCGGTGAGCAGGCCGAGCACGATGTGCACGGTGTCGATCTCCGGGCTGGCGTGCTCCGCGGCCGCCTTCTGGGCCTCGACGACGACGTGCCGGGCCCGGTCGGTGTAGCGGCCGTAGACGCGCTCGATGGCGCCGCCCGGGTCGCCGCCGGCGTCGACCTTCGGCACGAACCGCTTCTGGGCGGCCTGTTTCGTGACACCCATGCTGGCGCCGATGTCGGTCCAGGACGCCCCGGACCGCCGGGCCTGGTCGACGAAGTGGCCGATCAGGTGGTCGGCCACCTCACCGAGGTGCTGGCCCACGTAGACCGCGTCGGTCAGCTGGGCCAGGGCGTCCTTCTCGTTGCTCTTGATGGCGTTGATGAGGTCGTCGAGCTTGATGTTGGTCGGCAGGGTCATAGCGTCAACTGTAGGTTGACGATTTCAGTGCGTCAACCACGAGTTGACGATCTCAGGCGAACGGCAGGCCCACGTAGTTCTCGGCCAGGCTGGTCGCCGCCGCGCGCGACGACGTCGTGTAGCGCAGCTGCGACAGCTGCAGCTGTCGCGCGAAGCCGTCGGCGTGCGGGTCCGTGTGCAGCATCGTCGTCATGAACCAGGAGAAGTGCTCCGCCCGCCACACCCGGCGCAGGCAGGTGTCCGAGTAGGCCGCGGCGAGGGACTCGTCCCCGCGCAGCAGCGCTTCCAGGGCCCGCGCCAGCACCCGGACGTCGGCGATGGCCAGGTTCATGCCCTTCGCGCCGGTCGGCGGGACGATGTGCGCGGCGTCGCCGGCCAGGAACAGCCGCCCGTGCCGCAGCGGCTCGGCGACGAAGCTGCGCATCGGCGTGATGCCCTTGTCGAGGATCGGGCCTTCGCGCAGGGTGAAGTCGCCCTCGACCTCGAGCCGCGCGGTCAGCTCGGCCCAGATCCGGTCGTCGGACCAGTTCGCCAGGTCGTCGTGGGGATCGACCTGGAGGTAGAGGCGGGTGATCTCCGGCGTCCGCATGCTGTGCAGCGCGAACCCGCGTTCGTGATGGACGTAGATCAGCTCGTGGTGCGACGGCGGTGTCCGCGCCAGAACACCCAGCCACGCGAACGGGTACTCGCGTTCGTACACCGCCAGTGCACTGTCCGGAATGGATGGACGAGAGATGCCGTGGAAGCCGTCGCAGCCCGCCACGGCGTCGCACTCGATGACCTGCGCGCCGCCTTCGCCGTCCACGTAACGGACCCGCGGCCGCTCGGTGTCCACATCGGACAGTTCGACGTCCGAGACCTCGAACGAGATCGGGTACCCGCGGGCCTCGTGCGCGTCGATGAGGTCCTTGACGATCTCCTGCTGCCCGTAGACGGTGATCGTCTTCCCGGTCAGCTCGGTGAGGGCGATCCGGTGGTCGGCGCGGTCGAACCGCAGCGACAGCCCCTCGTGCGGCATGCCTTCGGCGGCCAGCCGCTCGCCGAGGCCCAGCGACGTCAGCAGTTCGACGGTCGGCTGCTCGCAGACCCCGGCCCGCACGCGCTGCCGGACGTACTCGCGGTCGCGGGCTTCCAGGACCACGCAGTCGATCCCGGCTTCGTGCAGGAGGAACGACAGCAGCAGCCCGGCCGGGCCGGCGCCGATGACCGCGACCTGCGTGCGCATCACGCCGCTCGCGACTTCAGGTGCGCCTTGAGGTCGAAGGCGCTGGCTTCGAGGTCGGCGTACGCGGGCTTCGGCTCGGCGGTGAACAGGCGGCGCGCGGCGATGTGGTCGGCGGGCCGGTTCACCGACTCGACGGCGATGAGGACGTCGTCGCGGAAGGACAGCACGGAGAACTTGCCCTCGGCCGGGTCGCCCGCGACCACCGTCCGGTCCGCCCCCGAGAGGATCCCGGCGATCTGCAGCTTGGCGCCCGCCTGGTCGGTCCAGAACCAGGGCAGGCTGGCGTACGGCTCGGCGGTGCCGGTGATCGCCGCGGCCACGCAGCGGGCCTGGTCGACGGCGTTCTGCACGGACTCCAGCCGGGTCTCGGCGCCGGCCTGCACGCACGGGAAGTTGGCGCAGTCGCCGATGGCGAAGATCCGCTCGTCGGCCGTCCGCAGGTGCGCGTCGACGACGACGCCGTTGCGCACCGGCAGGCCGGCGGCCTCGGCGAGCGCGGTGTCGGGGACCACCCCGACGGCGACGACGACCAGGTCGGCGGGCAGCCGGGTGCCGTCGGTCAGCTCGACCTCGCGGACGTGCCCGTCGCCGTGCAGCGCCGCGACGCCCTGGCCGAGCAGCACCGTGTGCCCGGCGGTGCGGTGCAGGTCGGCGAAGTAGGCGGAGATCTCCGGCGTGGCGACGCGGTTGAGCAGCCGGTCCTGCGCCTCGACGATCGTCACCGGGCGGCCGGCGTGCGAGGCGAACTCCAGCCCGATGAATCCGCCACCGGCCACGACGACGTTTCCGGCCTGCCCGAGGGACGCGCGGAGGCGGTCGGCGTCGTCGCGGGTGCGCAGGGTCAGCACGCCCGGCAGGTCCGCGCCGGGCACGGGCAGCGTCCGGTTGCGGGCGCCGGTGGCCAGGACCAGGAAGTCGTAGTCCAGGTCGCGGCCGTCTTCGAGCTTCGCTTTCCGCGCCTCGCGGTCGATGCTCCGCACGCGGCCTTCGACCAGCTCGATGTCCTTCTCGGCGAAGAAGTCCTCGCCACGCAGGTGCAGCTGCTCCAGCCCGGCGGTCCCGGCGAGGTAGGCCTTCGACAGCGGCGGCCGCTGGTACGGCACGCCCGGCTCGTCCCCGACCAGCACGACCCGGCCGGCGAAGCCCCGGTCCCGCAGCGAAGCCACGGCCTGGAACCCGCTCTGACCAGCACCGACGACGAGCACGGTGGTCATTCCTTCTCCTCACCCCATCCGGCAGCCCTCGATCTCATCCGACCACACCGGGCCCGGTCAGTCGAGGCGTGGTTCCCCGGCCGGCCGCGGCGCGCCGAGCACCCGCGAGATCCCGCGCGCGGCGGCCCGCACCGCCGGGACCAGTGTCCGCGGATCGGTCCCCTCGGCCGGGACGACCACGGAGATGGCGGCCACGACCTCGTCGGTGGCGTCCCGGACGGGGGCGGCCACCGACAGGGCGATGAGCTCGATCTGGCCGTCGCTGATCGCGTAGCCGTCGCGACGGACGTCGGCCAGGACCCGCCGCAGCCGGGCGGGCGAGCCGATCGTCTTCGGCGTGAACGTCTTGAGCGGGCCGGCCAGGACTTCTTCCTGCGCTTCGGCGGAGGCGTGCGCAAGAAGGACCTGACCGACGCCGGTGGCGTGGGCGGGCAGCCGCCCGCCGACGCGGGTCACGACGTTGACGGCACCCCGGCCGGAGATCCGTTCGACGAAGACGACCTCGGGCCCGTCGAGCACGGCGAGCTGCACGTTCTGGTGTGTGGCTTCGTAGAGGTCTTCCAGGAACGGCATCGCGCTCTCCCGCAGCTCCGCGCCGTGCGGGGCGAGGGACGCGACTTCCCACAGCCACAGCCCGACGCGGTAGGCGCCGGTTTCGTCGCGCAGCAGGGCACCGCGCCGGGTGAGCTCACCGGCGAGCCGGTGCGTGGTCGACAGCGGCAGCCCGGCCCGCCGGCTGAGCTCGGACAGCGTGAGCCGCGGCCGTTCGGCGGTGAAGGCGCCCAGGAGGTCGAGGACGCGATCCACCACCGACGGCGGCCGCTGCGCGCTGTGTCTCACACTTCTTCGTCGTCCGGGAGCAGCGGGCGCATGAACGTGCGCCGGTACCGGAGCACGCAGCCGCTTTCCTCGCGGATCTTGTCGGCCTCGATGAAGTCCGGGTCGACGCCGAACAGCGTCCGGTAGCGCTCGTACGCCGCCAGGCTCTCGAAGCTGAACAGCGCCCGGGCTTCGTCGCTCGCGCCCTCCGACGGCAGGAAGTAGCCGTGGTGGATGCCGCCCTCGCGCTGCACCAGCCGCATCCACGCCGCGGCGAAGCGCTCGAAGTCCGGCAGCTTCGCGGGGTCGATGACGTAGTCGACGACGCAGGTGATCATCAGTGGCCGCCCCAGACGCGGTCGGCCGTCGAGACGATCAGCTCCAGCTTGCGCAGCTGGTCGTCCGCGGTCAGGTCGTTGCCCTCCTCGGTCGAGGAGAACCCGCACTGCGGGGACAGGCAGAGCCGGTCGACGTCGACGTACCGGGACGCCTCCTCGATCCGGCGGACCAGGACGTCCGGGTCCTCCAGTTCCGGCCGCTTGGTCGTGACCAGGCCGAGCACCACCTTCTTGTCCTTGGGCACGAACCGCAGCGGCTCGAAGCCGCCGGAGCGTTCGTCGTCGTACTCCAGGAAGAACCCGTCGACGGCAAGCTCGCCGAACAGCGCCTCCGCGACGAACTCGTAGCTGCCCTCCGCCGCCCAGGACGACCGGAAGTTGCCGCGGCAGAGGTGGGTCGTCACGGTGAGGTCCTCGGGACGGCCTTCCAGCGCCGCGTTCATCGTCGCGATGTTGCGCAGGTGCTGGGTGTCCGGGTCGCCGCCCATCCGCGCGACGAGCTCCCGCTGCGCCGGGTCGTTCAGGTAGGCGAGGCTGGTGTCGTCGAGCTGCAGGTACCGGCAGCCGAGGCCGTGCACCGCGGTGACCTGCTGCCGGTAGGCCGCGCTGAGGTCGGCGAAGAACTCCTCGAGGTCCGGGTAGACGCTCTCGCTGACCGCGGCCCGGCCGCCGCGGTAGTAGACCATGCTCGGTGACGGGATGGTGAGCTTCGGCGTCACGCCCGGGTCCACATGGGACTGCAGGAACCGGAAGTGGTCGGCGAAGATCGGTTCGTCGAGCCGCACCTTGCCGTCGACCTGCAGCCCGGGCGGGCTGAACTCGAGGTCGCCCGCCAGGTTGTGGAACTTGACGTGCAGCCGCTGGTCGCTCTTCGAGATGCCGCCGAGCGCGTAGATGAAGTCCATGTGCCACGAGGCGCGCCGGAATTCGCCGTCGGTCGCCGAGATCAGCCCGGCCGCCCGCTGCATCTTGATCACGTCGCGGATCGCGTCGTCCTCGACCGCGCGGAGCTGCTCCGCGGCGATCTCACCGCTTTCGTGCCGCCGTCGCGCGTCACGCAGCACCGGGGGCCGCAGCAGGCTCCCCACGTGATCGGCGCGAAACGGCGGGCCCACCTGGGAAATGCCACCCGAAGTCATGCACCGATGGTCACACATTCCCGGCCGTTGCGCCGCCCCCCGGAACATGATCATCACGCCCGGCACTTGCTACCGTCCGCTCATGACGGAATCCGCGGTCCACCCGGTCGACCGGGGCCTGCCCGCCGGACGGCTCGCCCTGCTCGGTCTCCAGCACATGTCGATCATGTACGCCGGCTCGGTCGCGGTGCCGCTGATCGTCGGCAGCGCGCTCAAGCTCGACCCGGCGACCATCGGGCTGCTGGTCAACGCCGATCTGCTGGTCGCGGGCATCGCGACGCTCATCCAGGCGGTCGGTGTCGGCAAGCTGCTCGGCATCCGGCTGCCGGTGGTGGCGGGCGCGACGTTCACCGTCGTCAACCCGATGATCCTGATCGCGTCCCAGTACGGCCTGCCCGCGGTCTACGGCGCCATGCTCGCCTCCGGCGTGTTCGGGCTGCTCATCGCGAAGCCGTTCGCGAAGCTGATCCGGTTCTTCCCGCCGCTGGTGACCGGGACGCTGCTGCTGGTCATCGGCGTCTCGCTGCTCGGCCCGGGCGCGGCGATGATCGCCGGCCACGACAGCACGGCACCGGACTACGCGGCGCCGTCCCACATCGGGCTGGCGTTCGGCGTGCTCGCGCTGCTCGTGCTGTTCACCCGCGTGCTGCGCGGGTTCGCCAACCAGATCGGGCCGCTGCTCGCGCTGGCCATCGGGCTGGTCGTGGCGATCCCGATGGGGCTGGTGCACTGGGACGGCCTGCGCGCGGCCGGCTGGTTCGGGCTGGCGTCGCCGTTCCACTTCGGCGCACCGACGTTCCCGGTCGCCGCGATCCTCTCGATGTGCGTGGTCATGCTGGTGACGTTCACCGAGTCGACCGCCGACATGATCGCCGTCGGCGAGATCACCGGGCGCCCGCCGACCGACGCCGACCTGGCGCGCGGCCTGGCCACCGACGGCGTCTCGGCGGTGCTCGGCGGGGTGATGAACTCCTTCCCCGACACGGCGTTCGCGCAGAACGTCGGCCTGGTGCGGATGACCGGCGTGCGCAGCCGCTGGGTGGTCGCGGTGACCGGCGGGATCCTCGTGCTGATGGGCCTGGTGCCGAAGGTCGGCGCGTTCATCGCGGCCATCCCGGAACCGGTGATCGGCGGGGTCGCGGTCGTGATGTTCGCGATGGTCGCCGCGGTCGGCGCCCAGAACCTCCGGACGGTCGAGTTTTCGGGCAACCACAACACCTTCGTCGTCGCGGTGGCCCTCGGCGTCGGCCTGCTGCCGGCGTTCTTGCCGGACTTCTTCAAGCACTTCCCGGCCTGGCTGCAGACGATCTGCGGCAGCTCGATCACGCTGGCGGCGGTGCTCGCGTTCGTGCTGAACCTGCTGTTCAACCACCTCGGCCGGCGTCGCGAGCCGGACCTGCTCACCAGCAGATGATCAGCAGGACGCACGACGGCTCGGACCGCGGCGTGGTCGTCGGCGCGGGCGAATGACCGCCGGACGGCGGCGGGTTCCCCGTCGGCGTCACCGTGGGGGAACCCGTGGTCGAGGGGTCGGCGCCGGACGGCGTGGCGGTCGGCGTCGCGGTTCCGGTGCTGCCGGTTCCGGTGGCCGGGTCGCGGCCCGGCACTTCGGTGACGGTGCCGCGGTGCCCGTTCGACGCCGTGACGACGTCGCCGCCGGTGCCGCCGCCGATCCCGCCGTCGGGCGGCGAGTCCGTGGCCTGGTCGGCACCGCCCAGCCCGGTCGTGCGCTGCGGGTACGGGATGACCTGGATCTGGTCGACCGGGGACGCGTCCTGGCGTTCCTTGCCGCCGAAGGCGACCAGGGTCGCGGCGGCCCCGCAGCCCACGATGACGGCGAGCATCACCGCGACCACCCGCCAGCGCGACTGGCCGGGTCCGGAACGGTCACCCCAGCCTTCGCGCACGAGCAGTTCGGCGACCGATACTTCGTCGTTCACCCCGACAGACCTTCCCGAGAGGCCTTTCGGCCGACATCGTGGCCGTATTCTTACCGTAAAAAGACCCCGAACGGGTGAAGTCGCGGCAAAAATTCGTCACGTAACGCGAGTTTTGACGGTGAGTGACATCCACAGCGTTTTCTAAGCTGACGCTCGTGATACTCCCAGCATGACCACCGAAGCTCGGACCATGCTGCGGACAGCGGAACGGCCGATCCCCTCGATCGCCGTCGCGCGCCGACGCGGCCCGTGGTCGTTGCTCCGGTACGTCCCCAACCCCAAGACGACGCCGTTCACCTTCGGCTACCTGGTCGTCCTGCTGGGCACGACGCTGCTGCTCGAGTTCGCCGACCCGGCGCTCACGGACCGGCTGCTCCGGCTGTCCAGCACCGACGCCCACAACCTCTGGCGGCGCCCGCTGACCTCGCTGCTGAGCAGCGCGTTCTGGCTGCCCGGCGAAAGCTGGCTCCCCTACGTCCTGATCTTCGCGGTCGCCGTCGCGCCGCTGGAACGCCGGTTCGGCGCCCGCCGCACGGCGCTGGTGTTCTTCTCCGGCCACGTCGTGGCCACGCTCGTCACCGAGCTGCCGGTGATGGCCTTGATCAGCGCGCACGTACTGCCGAACTCGGCCGGGCACTGGCTCGACATCGGCGTCAGCTACGGCTTCTTCACCACCGCGGGCGCGCTCGTGTTCCTGCTGCGCGGCCGCGCGCGCCTGCTCGCGCTGGCCGCGGTGGAGGCGTTCGTCGCGGTGATCTGGCTCAGCGACGACCCGGCCGGCCTCGACTCGATCGTCACGCTGCTCGGCCACGCGTTCGCCGCGCACTTCGGGCTGCTGGTCTGCGGACCGTGGCTGCGAGCGCGCATCCCCAGGCCGAGCCCGGATTCCGCCGGGTAGGCACGGGCCGGAGTCGGTGGTGTAATCGACGAGCCACACGCCGACTTCACGGGGGACGGACGCACATGCAGGCCGACTCGCTCGCCGAACTGGTGGAGCTGAGTCCGGACGCGATCTGCGTGCACGAGCACGGCGTGCTCACCTACGCCAACCGCGCCGCCCTCGAAGCGTTCGCCGCGCGCTCCGCCGACGAGGTCGTCGGCCGCCGGTTCACCGACTTCGTCGCCGAGGACGCGCGGGCCGCGGTGATCGAGAAGCTCGCCCGGCTGACCGAGCCGGGGCAGGCGAGCGAGCCCGTCGAAGCGCTGATGTCCCGGCTGGACGGCAGCAAGTTCGCCGTCGAGACGGTGCTGGTGCGCCTCGGCGAAGACGCGTACCAGGTCGTCATGCGCGACATCACGGCGAAGAAGGCGGCCGCCGACGCCCTCCGCTACCAGGCCGCGCTGGTCTCGCACGTCAGCGACGCGCTGATCGCGACCACCGGCGAAGGCGTCGTGACCAGCTGGAACCCGGCCGCCGAGGCGGTGTACGGCTGGACCGCGGCCGAGGCCGTCGGGCGGCGGGCGAGCGAGCTCGTCGGCGCGCCGCTCGACCTGCCGGAAATCCGGCGCGGCGGCGGTGTCGCGGAGGCGGTGCACCGGCGGCGGGACGGCGCTCCCCTGGCGGTCCGCGTCTCGGCAGCTGAGATGAACGACGGGTACGTGCTCGTCTGCGCCGACGAAACCGCGCGGCGGCGGGCCGAGCAGAACTACCGCACGGTGGTCGCGTCCCTCGACGAAGGCGTGCTCGTGATGGGCCCGGGCGGGCTCATCGAGGCGGCGAACCCGGCGGCCTGCCGGATCCTCGGCGTCGCCGAAGCCGACCTGATCGGCGTCCCGTGCCACACGCTGACGCTGTTCACCGAGTCCGGGCAGTGGATCCCGCCGGAGGAGATGCCGTCGGTGCAGACGCGGCGGACCGGCGTCACGCACAACGGCCTGGTCGTCCGCCTGCGCCGGCCGGACGGCCGCGACGTCTGGGTGTCGCTGACCTCGCGGCTGCTCGCCCCGGACGACCCGGCGGCGATGGCCGTGGTCACGTCGTTCACCGACATCACCGAGACCCGCGCGATCAGCGCCCAGCTCGCGCACGACGCCACCCACGACCCGCTGACCCGGCTGGCGAACCGGACCCTGGTGCTCGGCAGGCTCGACGTCCGCGAGCGCGGCGCGGTCACCGTGTTGTTCCTCGACCTGGACAAGTTCAAGGTCATCAACGACTCGCTCGGGCACTCGGTCGGCGACCAGGTGCTGCGGATCGTCGGGGAACGCCTGCGCCGCAGCTCCGGCCGCGACGACCTGGTCGGCCGGCTGGGCGGCGACGAGTTCGTCGTCGTCACCGCCGAGGTCACCGAGCCGGCCGAGGTCCGGGCGCTGGCCGAGCACCTGCGGGCGGCGCTGGCCGAGCCGCTCGGCGTCCTCGGCAGGCAGCTGCACCTCGACGCGAGCATCGGCGTCGTGCTGGTCGGCCGCAACGACCGCCGCAGCGCCGAGGACCTGCTGCGCGACGCGGACATCGCGATGTACCAGGCGAAAACGCTCGGCCGCGGGCGCCACCACTTCTTCGACGTCGGCCTGCGCGAGCGGATGCAGCGGCGGCTGCGGATGGAGCAGGACCTGCGCGACGCGGTCCACGACGGCCAGCTCTGGCCCGCTTACCAGCCGGTCGTCGACCTGCGGACCGGCGAGATGGTCGCGGTGGAGGCCCTGCTGCGGTGGACGCACCCCCGGCAGGGCGCGATTTCGCCGGCGGAGTTCATCCCGCTCGCCGAGGAAAGCGACCTGATCAACGTGATCGGCAAGGAGATGCTGCGCGCGACGACCCGCGAGCTGGCCACGCGACGGGCTCGCCAGGGCCTGGACCTGACGCTGAAGGTCAACCTCTCCACCCGCCAGCTCGACGACCCGCACCTGGTGCCGGCGGTCCAGGACGCGCTGGCGGCCACCGGGCTGCCGGCCGGCGCGCTGTGCTTGGAGGTCACCGAAAGCGCGTTGATGCGCGACCAGGAAGCGGCCGGCGAAGTGCTGGCTTCGCTGCGAGCGCTGGGCGTGCTGTTGGCGATCGACGACTTCGGCACGGGGTATTCGTCGCTCGCCCAGCTGCGCCGGCTGACGCTGGACACGCTGAAGATCGACCGCTCGTTCATCACGGGGATCGCCGAGTCCCGGGACGCGGAGGCGATCGTCACGAGCATCATCGCGATGGCCCACGCGGTGGACCTGACGGTGATCGCCGAGGGCGTCGAGTCGGCGGAGCAGGTGGAGCTGCTCCGCGCGCTCGGCTGCGACCAGGCGCAGGGCTACCACCTCGGCCGCCCGGTGTCGGCGGCCGAGCTGTTCGGTCAGTAGACCCGCTTCAGCCGCTCCAGTTCGTCGTCGGTCAGCTCGATGCCGAGGTCCTTGAGGGTGGCGTCGAGCTCGCCGGGCGTGACGGAGGTGGTTTCGCTGCTGCCATCCGGCTTTTCGACGGTGAGCTCCCGGCCGAGCAGCTTGCGGCTGACGCCGGGCTCGATCCGCATGACCACCAGCCGCCCGGTGAACGGCGACTTCGGGTGCGTCGACGTGTAGTGGTGGTAGACCTCGTAGTCGATGGGGTGCATCTCGTTGAGGCGGAATTCGAGGAGGTCCTCGTCGCCCTTCCGCAGCGTCCACCAGCCGTCGTTCCGGGTGATCCGGTGCGGCCAGCCGGCCTGGTCGACTTCGTGGCCGTCGACGAGCGGCATGGGATCGACGATCCCGGCCCCGAACCCGACGTCGGCGAGGAACGGTTTCCCGTCGACGTCGACGACGAGCGTCATGTGCGTGTAGGGCCCGGGCCGCCGGGGTTGAACGCGCGCGGAGAGCCGGTGCACGGTGTAGCCGAGCTGTTCGAGGACGGCGGCGAAGAGGCCACTCTGTTCGTAGCAGTAGCCGCCCCGCCGCCGTCCGACGAGTTTCGCGCTCACGACGTCGAGCGAAATCCCTTGGTGCTGCCCGAGAACGACGTCGACGTTCTCGAACGGGATGGTGTTGACGTGCGCCCGCATGAGCTCGCTGAGCGCGCTTTCGGACGGCGCCCGCCGCGGTTGCCCGACGCGCGCGAGGTAGGCGTCGAGGTCGACGGCGCCGATGCCCCATTCCCCTTCGGTGGTCATGGATCCATGGTGGACCCTCGACCGAACTGGAGGTCAACCCTCGTGGACGACCTGCCGGACCTCGACGGCGGTGTACTGGGCGTCGGGGATCTCGGCGGCCAGCTCGACGGCGCGGCCTTCGTTCTCGACGTCGACGACGTAGTAGCCGCAGAGGAAGGCCTCGGCCTCGACGTAACCGCCGGCCTTGGTCTGCGCCACGCCGTTCTTGACCTGGACGGTCTTGGTGGCGGCGGGCTCGGCGAGCGCCTTGGTCTCGACCATCTCACCGGAGTCGGTGATGAGCTTGATGAAGGCCCCGTGCCCTTCGTAGACGGCGTTCTTCTGGTCGTCGGTGAGGGTGTCCCAGAGGGCGGGGTTCATGTGGAGGGTAAGGAGGTAACGCATGGTCCGGCTCCCCGTGTGCAGGTGGCGGCCCCTGGTGGGCTGCCTTCGCCGGTGGGTCGAGGCGGTGTCCCCGGTCCGGACACGGGTTCGTGCGGTTCACTCGTTCGGCCTAATGAGCGCTTCGGCGTCCCGGACGTTCCGCGTCATGGCGGCTACGCGACGCCCAACGCAGCGAGCACCTTCCGCACAGCCTCGACGACGGGCGCACCGACTTCGCCGGCGAAGGAGGCCACACCCAGGATCTTCTTGGCCGCTTTCTTCAGCAGTCCTTTTTCGCTCTTGCCGTCGGCGATGACCGCGTGCGCCTCGTCGACCTCTTCGGCCTCGTCCGCGTCGAGATGGGATTTCATCGACTCGATTGCTTCGGCCAGCTCACGAAGAGCTTCCTCGTGGCCGGGCGCGGCGGTCGACCAGGTGTTGCCTTCGACCTTGTTCTCGCGGCCGATGACGCTGTTCGTCACCGGGGCACTGATCTCGTAGTTCTCTTTGCTGCTCAAGTCGATACTCACCCTGTCGATGTAAGTGATCCGGACACGGTCCCTGATCGAGTTTTCCGGCGTCTTGACGGTTCGCTCGATCAGCAGTTCAAGCCGCCGGAGGATTCCCTTGCTCCGGTCCAGCAACTCCGAGCGCAGGCCGCGGAGAACGGCCGGGGAGACCAGCTGTTCACAGCTGTTCGCGAAGGCCAGCGCCGATGCTTGGTCGAAGCCGCCGCGTTCTTCGGGTACCAGCATTTTCAGCTGGGAAGCGAGGTAGCTCTTCAGGGCATCCGCCGAAAAACTGTCCGGCGATTCGTTCCACGCCCGGATGACACCCCGCAGCGATTCGCGTTCGGCGTGCAACCTCCAGAGGTTTCCCCGGATTTGCCGGGATTTCGCGCGGTCCGCGAGCTGCCCGGTGGCCACGGACCAGACCGGGAAGATCCTGGCGCCGTGCTCGACCTGGTACCCGTTGATGGAGGTGCTGTCGATCCGCCAGCTCTTCAGCAGCTCGCTCGTGACGTGCGCGGAGGGCTCCACCAGCACCGCGGGAAGACCCGGGACGACCAGGTCTTTCGACGATTCGGGCGCACCTTCGAAGGACCGCGAAGTGGAGACCTGCAGGAACTTCCTCGCCAGCGGTTTCCCGCTGTCCGCCAACGGCCGCCCCGAACCCGAAGCGTTCGACCGCACTTTGACGGCGAGACAGTCCTGCGCGATGCGCCGCACGGTTTCCGCGGTCAGCCGATAGCCCGCGTCGTTGAGCTGGAATCCCCAGTCGAGCCGCGCGGTGACGCCGGACGAGTACAACCGGCGGAACACCGGGGTCATCCGCGTCCCGTCCCGCAAGGACGGCAACTCGTCACCGACGAACGGAACGAAGTTTCTCGCGTCGCAGAAAGCTCTTTCCCCGGCCCAGTCGGAGATTCCCCCGCGTCGTCTGTCCCTGATCGGGCCGGCGTCGCGCAAGAACTCGTCGTTGCTGACGGGATCCGGCCAATGCGGAGCCGAGAGACGGCCGGTGGGAGACGAAGCCAACAGCCGGAGGTCGACCAAGGGCAGTTGCACGACAACGAGCATGAACCCGCTTCTCCGGTGAGCATCTCCGAGGTTCTGCCAGCCTAGGGCAGAACGATCCCCTCGTCGAACGTAATGGGGATCGCCTCCCAGGACGGGGCCGGAGGTCCGCACCGGGGATTCCCCGGAGGGTCGGCACTCCGAGCACCTCTCGCCGGAATTCTGCCGGCGACTGTCATCCTGCGACGCTGTTCTCCCGAGTCAACCAGCGGTTGACCCGAGGAACCATCCTCGAGCAGCTCGCGGCTCTCGAGGACATTTCGCTGCGCGCAGCGAGAGGTCAGCATAAACCCCAAGATCCACGGGTGCCATCGGGCGCACACAAGAAAGCCGCCTTGACCGAAGTCAAGACGGCTTCTTCGAACGGTGGCCAGGGCCGGGGTCGAACCGGCGACCTTCCGCTTTTCAGATCTCGGCAAGGCTGTTCAGCCGGGTTCACCCGACCACAAATGCGCTGGTGAGGGAGACCACTAGAACAGCAGCAACAGTCTGAACGGACCTGAACTGAGACGGACGTCTGACCAGCCGATACGCCCTGCCGGTTGGCTTCAGCGCAGCCACGGTCGACGCGGGTCCGTGGCGACCTGCTGGCTTCCTCGAGCAGCGGGAGCCGGGCATGGGAGAGGCCAGCTACGCACCGGTAAGGCTAAGCGCCATTGGTTGTCCAGTCGCGGTGTTCACTGGGGTCGGCCAGCTAAGTCCAGCGATCTTGATCGGCTGCGTCCGGTGATCGCTAAACCGTGCGTGACCTGCATAAATAGGTCGCCGGTCGAACGGGCTTCTGGGGAATTCGCCATCCGGCTTCGAGATCAAGAAGGTCTGGTCTATGGTTGCCACCGTCGGCGCAGCTGCGAACATGGTTCATTGCGCCGACGCGCTGAAGAGAGTAGGCGGGGCACCGCGACCGGTGCAACGGTCGTCGTGCGGCACCCCGCCCGTTCGTGGGTTAGGCCAGCAGGTACCAGACTAGAAGTGCAGCCAGTACCAGCAGGGCCGCGGCCCCGGTCACCACCTTGGTGACCGGGCCGCTCACCCTCAGCGTCAAGCTGAAGTGAGCGCCTTTACGCCTTCCCATTTCCATCACCACCTCTCCTGCGGTCTCGAGTCCGCAGGGGGGCGTGTGACGCGGCGAACGATATCGCCGCTCAAGTTTAGAGCCATGACGGGGGCCTGAATTCGCGCGTTTCCCCTGGTAGACGCGGTGCCGACCGCACGCTGAAGCAGCTCGCCCGCAGGTACAGCGAAGTCAACCACGGACGAAATTGGCGTTCGACTCATTTAGCGAATTAACAAGGCGCAGGTCAGAGGGGTTCCACATGATGGGAAATCTGGTGGGGATGCGACAAAGATGCAGGTCACGGGCCCTAAGAAGAACAGAAGTTTGTGGGACGAAGCAAATTTAATTCTAATGAATGTGAACAAAAGGCCTCCGACTCCGACGGAGTTGGAGGCCTGGTCTGCGCCTGGCAGGCGTCCGCTGTTTCGGCGCGTACCGGAGTCCTCGCCCGCGCCGGGGGCACGCGCCACGGCTTGCGAGCTTGCGGTTACTTTTCAGGCTGTTGCGCTGCCTGCGGCGAGGCAGTCGGTTTTGGGTCGGAAGCCGGAGCCGACGCCCCGACTGCCGGGCGGTTCGAGACCTCGGGCAGCTTGGCGTGGGTGCGCATCGCGTCGACAAGATCGAGCCGGAGCACTTCGAGAAGCTGTACGCGAAGATGCTCAAGTCGGCGACGGCGCACCAGGTGCACCGCACTGCGCGGACCGCGTTCGGCGAGGCCACATCGTTCGCAATCCGGCGGAGTTGGCGAAGCCGCCGCGCGTCGAGGAAAAGGAGATCGAGCCGTTCGAGGCGAACGAGATTGGCCGGCTCCTGGTGACCGCGCTTGCGCGGCGGAATGGTGTCCGGTTCGTGCTCGCGCTCGCGCTCGGCACACGGCAGGGCGAGACGATCGGGCTGAGGTGGTCTCGGCTCGACCGGGAGCACCGGGCGTTGCGGATCGCCAAGCAGTTGCAGCGCCAGACGTGGCAGCACGGGTGCGACAGCCCGCACAAGTGCGGCGCGAAGTACCACAAGGTGAAGTCCTGTCCCGAGGACTGCAGGCGGCACCACAGGAAGCCGTGTCCGCCGCCGTGTCCGCCGGACTGCGTGAGCCACGCGCGGTGGTGTCCACAGCGGCACGGTGGGGGCCTGGTCGAGGTCGACGTGAAGTCGTCGGCCGGCCGCCGGGGCGTCGTGCTGCCAGACCGGCTCTATGACCTGCTGATGACGCACGAGGAACGGCAGGCCAAGGAGCGGGAGCACGCCGGGTCCGAGTGGCACGAGGGCGAGTGGATGTTCACTCAGCCGAACGGGAAGCCGCTCGACCCGCGCCGGGACCTTGACGAATGGAAGACGCTGCTCGAAGCAGGCTGGGGTGCGGGAAGCCCGACTGCACGATGCGCGGCACACCGCGGCCACGGTGCTGCTCGTGCTCGGGGTGCCGGAGCGGGCCGTGATGGAGTTCATGGGCTGGTCGAACAGCGCCATGGCGAAGCGGCACCAGCACATGACCGGCGGTCTCCGCCGGAACATCGCGGACCAGCTCAACGAGTACCTGTGGAAGCCCGAACGGAAGGCGAAGGGCAAGCGCCGGAAGGGGCGCAAGAAGGGCGATTGAGACGGAGCACACGCGAAACAGCCCCCGCCGGGTTCGGTGGGGGCTGTTTTGGCTGATCAGAACGGTGGCCAGGGCCGGGGTCGAACCGGCGACCTTCCGCTTTTCAGGCGCAGACGTTTCCGCAGGTCACGGGGGCTACCCCGTAGCCACGTGCAACCCCCGTGCAACATGGCCGCTACTGAGCACCAGCGTCCGTCGACACATCGTCGGACAACTTCAGTTGACCAACCCAGCTCCCCCCGCACACAAGCAGATCCGGAAGCGAGCCTATATATCTGAAGTGACCTTTCGCTCAATCTTCATCTTCCGCCGTTTTTCCTTGACTCTATTCGCCATCTTGAGCGTGTTTCGAGCAATTGTAAAACTCGCAATAACCCCGATCAGGCTGACCAATTGTCCAATCGCTACAAGAAAAACGCCCGCCACGTAGCCGATCCTGCTGGCAACATTTTCCGCGATATTTCCGCCCAACACAAGGACCCCGCCGACCAGTCCGGCTATGGCAGTGATAACCGTGATCTGCAAAGTTGCAGATATAAGGTAAGTAATATACTCAGTGCTATCCGCAGCAAAGGAGCGAACCCTTTCATTCAGGGCTGCATTTTGCGTCTCAAGACGAAGTTTTGCCTTCTCACTACGCCGCGCGATGAGCGCTTGAAACTTCGGCGTTGCCAAGTTGACGCCGATACCGATGGGGACGGCGAGCAATAAGGAGAGCCAAAACCCAGTTACGCCATCCATCGCCGCTACTCGCTTCCTCGCTCGTCACCCACACCGCCGCGATATACAGTCGACTCAAGCGAGTGGTTCGTTACGAACCCAGCCGGGTGGGGGATAATGTTGCGGCCTCGAAACAACATCGAGATCGAGGAGCTAGAAGACTGATGTGAAACAAGTGCTTAGTGTTTGACGACGATGGACTTGGGCAGCTTGGCAGCGTCCCCGCGCGCGGCGAGCTTGCTCAGTTCGTCGGCCACCTCCCGGTCCCGACCTTCCACGGCGTGGAGATACCGCAGAGACGCAGCAGCGGACGAGTGTCCGAGCCGCTTCTTCAAGTCGGCGAGCGTCGCCCCCGCACTCGCCGCGAGGGTCTGCCCGGTGTGCCGCAAGTCGTGGAAGCTGACCCCGATGCCGACCTTCAGGCGAGCCCGGACGAACGCCTGGTAGACCGCGTTGCCGTTCATCGGCCGGCCATCCTTGCCGACGAAGAACCGCTCCCGACCGGCCCACTCCTTCGCGTGGTCGCGGAGGTACGGCATGACGTGCGGGGGAACCGACACTGGCCGACGCCCCGCGTCCGTCTTGGGGTCCTTGTCGTACTTCTTTGGGCTCTCCAGAAGTTCCACGCGGTTCTTCCGCACCCAGACGACGTGGTCGGCCAGGTCGACGTCCTCGGTTCGCAGCCCGCACACCTCCCCGCGTCGAAGACCGCACCAGGCCGCCAGGAGCACAGCCGCCCGGTATCGCGGGGTGATCGCCTCGACGACCTCCGCGACCTGCTTGGGCGTGGCGATTCCCCGTTCTTTCGCCTTGTCCGAGCCCGCGCCGGGGATCTGACACGGGTTGACCGCGATCGCCCCATCACGCTTCGCCGAGTTCATGACGGCTCGGAGGAACCGGTACGACTGGGCGATGGACGTCTTCCCGCCGGTCCCGGCTAGTGCCTTGGCGTACCAGCTCCGGACCACAGGCGGAGTGATCGCGATCAGCGGCCGGTCAAGCAGCTCGACCATGTGGAGCCGCATGTTCCGCCGACACGTCTCCTCCCAGCGCTCCCCGATCTCGGGGTTGGTGCGCAGATAGTCACTGGCGTAGTTGCCGAACGTCTCCCGGCCGAGCTTGTCGTCCAGCCAAGCCCCCTTGGCGAGATCGGCCTCTACCCCGACCAGCCAGCGGTCCGCATCCGTCTTCGTCCGGAAGGTGTTCGGCGCGTACTGCCGCTGGCTGTTCGGCCCGATGAACGACGCCTGGAACTGACCGGACGGCAGCTTGCGCACCGAGCCGAACCGGCGACGACCTTGCTTCTTCGCCATCACGCCACCGCCCGGCCGGCCGACCAGTTGACCCGGACCGGCTCGACTCGCCCGGCCTGAGCGAACGCGTCCAGGTCCCCGAGGGCGAGCCGGACATGCGCGCCGAGCTTGTGGAACGCGATGCGCCGTTCCGCGATCAGTCGGCGGATGAAACGCTCCGTGGTGCCCAAGTAGGCAGCGGCTTCCTTGACGTTCAAGTACTGCGTTTTCATGTGCTTCTCCCCCATGTTGATCAGGCTGCGAGCTGAGTTGCCGAAGTTTCCGGACCGTCCCCTGGTGGTCCGGCGGCAGCGAGTAGCGCCCGGTCGTACTCGGCCTTCCACGTGATCCGTTCCGCGATCGCCCGCATCACTAGGTGCGGCCGGGGCGGAACCTGCGGGTCTCCCGGTTCGACCTTCCGCCAGACCAGCCGGGTCGGACCCGGTTGTGGTTTCTCGATACCGATCGCGGCCAACGCCTGCGTGACGAACGTCTTGCGGTCGGCTTTGTGGTCGTCGAGGGTCTTGCCCGACCACTTGCGCGACACCAGCACCCGCCGCCCCGGCAGCCCGAGCGTGGTCCGGCGGTGAGCCCGTCCCTTGCAGTGGCCGGGGGTGGTCTTGCTGCTCGCACCCTTGGGCTGGATGCCGTAGAGCAGCCACACCGCGCAGCGCGGCGAGCACGGCGTGACCGACAGCTCGGCGTGCAGCCGGTCGTGGTGATCCCGCAGCCGCGCCGTCTCCGCCTCCACTACCTCACCGGTGGACTTGGTGAGGTACTTGGTCAGGTAGCCGATGTGACGCCCGGCCTCTTCGGTCCCGCCGAGGATGCCCTTCGAGTGCACCTGCCGCCCGAACACGACGACGTGCGCCGGTTCCTCCACCTGGTCAACCGCGTTGTCCCAGCTGGTCAGCGGTTGCCGGGTGTCCGGGTCGAGGAACATGCGGGTGTCGCTGTCCCAGACCGGCAGCCGCTCGGTGTAGACGATCTGGTCGTGGTTGGGCCACCAGACCTGGTGGTAGGTGGCTTCGGTGACCTGGCGGATGACGTCGTGTGGGATCGCCCCGCGGATCGCCGCGTGCAGGTGTGGCGCCGTGCGCTTCTGCGGTTCGACGGTGGCGAAGTACTGCGCGTCCCAGCCGACCACTCGTCGGAGGTTCTGCCACCACCGGTCCACCAGCGCCGAGAAGTGCACCGCGTCCCGAGCCGCCCGCCGGTAGTCATATCGACTCGGGTCGACCGGCGAGCCATCGCCACGGACCGGGCCGTAAGTGTCGCAGGTCAGCGTGACGAACATCGACGGCCGGAACTTCCCCGCGTACTCCCGGCCCACGGTGGTCTTCGCGACCTTCCGCCGGGGCAGGTTCGGCGCGTCCTGCCGACGACGAGTCGACCGCTTCACCGCCCGCCTCGTCGGGACGTCGACGGCGGGCAGCCGACCGCGCATCCCGAGTTGCCGAAGTTCCGCATCCACATCCGTGATCTCGTCGCGCAGTTCCTCCGCCTCCGCCTGGTCGTGCTCGACCACCTCCCGGTACGCCGCCACCAGATCGGCGCGGTAGGTCAGCAACTCCTTGTGATCCTCCGAGGGCGGCTCGACGGCGAGGACTGGTTCTTCGGTCATGTGCCAGCCCTCGCGGCACTGGGCCTGTCGCAGCGCCTTCGCCTTCCGCGCGCACGGCAGGCACACCGACTCCACAGTGGAGCCGCACGGCACAGGCACGTACCGGAGTTCGCCGGTCGAGGTGTCCCCGACCTCCATCGTGAACGGGCGAACACAGACGCCGTGCTTCTCCGCCGTCGCCCGGATCACGTCAGCCGCCAGCGGGGTTCGCATCCGTTCAGCCCGGGTCCCGGTGGCCGGCTGGGTCTGTTCTTCCGTCATTAGGCGGCCACCTCCCCAGGGCGGGTCCATTGCCGAAGCTGGAACACGGGCATGTTCTGCCGGGCCCCGGCAGGCAGGTCCGGGAACACCGCCGGGTCGTAGGCGACGCCGCTGTACACCTCCACGGGAATGCCGCACGGCGTCCGGCCCGTGACCGACAGGTGCACCGAGTCACCATCCTGGATCCGCCACAGCGAGGCCGACACGTCATCGAGCGTGTTCGCCCAGGTCAGCAAGGCCCCAGCGACATCGGGCAACAGGTGGGCGTCGAGCTGGACCGTCAGCGGCTCCGACCACGTCCGCACGGTCAACGTCGCCACCGGTGGGAGCTGGTGCAGGTCGAGGTGGTCGCGGATGGTGTCGAGGAAGACCATCAGCCGGTTCACGCCGCCACCCCCTCAGCACCGCGCCGAGCGGCCAGGTCGACCACGCCGCCGTTCGTGACGTAGTGCTCCAGCTCCTTCACCGCGTCGTCACCGACCCACCCGGCCCGGATGCGCAGCGGCTCGCGGATGCCCTCGCCCCACACGTAGCCGACCCCGGCTTCCGAGTCGCCGATCCGGTTGGCCCAGGCGCCCCGTTCATAGGCGCCGTCGCCGAGGACCATCGGGACGTGCGTCTTCGAAGTCACCCGCAAGCACACACGGCGGGTGAACAGCTCCCGCACCGGGACCGTGTCCTTCGTCGGTTCCTGGACGTAGCCGCGAACGGTGATCCCGAGCGCTCGCCCCTGCGTGGTCAGCAGCGCGACGCGTTCGACGATCTGATCGCGGGTCTTGCGGTCGGTGTACTTGGTCAGGGCGCCGATCTCGTCGAACTCAAGCAGCTCCAGCGGGTGTTCGGTGCTGATCGGGACCGTTCGCAGGCGTCCGGCGAACTCGGCCTTGCGCGCCTCCATCGTGCCCACGAGGTCGTCCAGGACCTCGATCGCGTCCTTACCGGACACTGCGTACCGGGCGAAGATTCCGCGCCCGTAGGCCAGTTCCATGCCCTTGGGGTCGATCCCGGACATGCGGACCACGCCCGAGCGGATCGCCGAAGCAGCCGACACCAGCGGGCACCACATCACCGAGTTCTTCCCCGCGCCCGAGGCCCCGGCCGTCAGGCAGTGCGCGCCGGAACCGGACAACGGGACTCGCCAGTCCTGCCCGTACTCGGTGTGGCCGGACCACACGCGCCGCAGATCCACACCGGTCGCGTCAGCCGCCAGCAGATCGGGCACCAGCAACGAGTGCACGACCGAGCCGAGCAGGTCCCGCCGCTGGAAGTCGACCGACACCACATTGGGTTCCAGCTCCCGCACCTGGCACCGCGCGACCTTCCGCGCCGAAGCCAGCGCACGAGCGGCCTCATCGAAGTCCTCCGGCTTCTGGCCGGCCACGAGCTGAACCCGCACCTCATCCCACGACGGGCCCGACCGGACACCGAGGACCTTCGGCATCTGCACCCCGGCCTGCCGAGCGGTCGCCCGGGATGCCTTCCGACGACCGACCAGGTTCACCGTCACTTCCACCGGCAGCACGTCATCGCGAACGCTCAGGCCACATGCGTGCAGCCAGCCGGGAAGCTTGCGCCCGTAGACCGCCCAACGAGCCCACCATGAGCGCAGGAACCGCCAGCACCACTGATCGAACGACACGATGTCGACCAGTCGCCACAGGGCGAGGATCAGCGCCAGGCCACCGAGGACGAGCACGAGCGACAGCCAGCCCAGCCACCCGCACCACAGGTAGACCGCGACCACGGCCAGGCTGGTCCGCCACCGCGTCACTACCTGCGCCAGCAGCCAGAACGCCGCCTTGCAGGCCCACCAAAGGGCGACGAACACGATCACCATCGCGGCCAGCGCCTCGACCACCGACGCCAACGCACGGCCGATCTTGTGCAGCACCCATACACCCAGCCCCAGCACGCCCAGGGCCACTATGAGGAATCCCGGAGACAGGTTCATCACCGGCCACCCCGCAGCACCGCCGAGAGATCCAGCGGCAACGCCCCCAGGCACGGGGCGCACTTGGTTTCGCCGGGCAGCAGCCGAGCGAACCGCTTGCATTCCGCGCAGCGCGAGCGGGTGACCCCCACTGGCGCACGCCTGTTGCCATCGTCTAGCGTCTGCATTGTTCACATCCCACGGTTGTGGACAGCGCAGGAGCGGCATGGTTGGTAGCCGAGTTTCCGCTTCTGCGCCTTACGGTTCCGCGTCGCCGGAAGAGGACGCGTTTCATCGACGCACGACATAGCGCGCGTTTTTCGTTGCAGTGTTTGACTGTTCGTATGTCTACACGAGACTATTCAGACTTCGACTTGCCGCCCTGGATCTGTGTCGACACCTCCCCCGCCTTCCGGCGTTCATAGCCCGCCCAGTACAAAGCCTCGTGGTGGTGCCCCCGGTCGACGTCGGCGACCTTCTCGTACATCCGCGCGTTCGCCTGCCGGAAAGCCAGCCACACTGCCGGGTTCGCGTCCGGCGCCGGAAGACGTTCCGTTGCGATCTCGTGCGCGTCCCGCAGCGTGCGCGGCTCAACCGGCTTGCTCATCACGCACCAGCCGAGCCACCGCGCGAGCTTCGAGAAGCGCCGCCAGGTCCTCGGCGCCGTCGCGGAGCTGGCGAAGGAACTTCACGCATGCTGGCCACATCGCCGGGTCGTCCGGCGGCCGCAGCATCACCACGCACGGCGCCCCCGCGAGCACCAGCATCGGCGGATGCGTCGGCTCCGAACCAGTCTCCTCGACTGTCAGTTCCGCTTCCCGCCCGACGATCCACGTCACGCCGAGCCCGTCCCAGTTGGCCGTCATGCCGCCCTGCCTTGCTTGCCCATTCCTTCGCCAGCTCTTCGAACCCCTCGGCGGCCGACTCCAGAGCCGCGACGCACCACCAGGGCAGCCCCCGCGACTTGGCCAGCTCGTGCCACGCCCGCGACACCCGCTGTGCCGCACTCGCCGTGTTCTGAGCGTTCGTCGGCGACAGCACCGCAGCCCCGTGCTCCCAGGCCGCCATGTAGTCGCGGTACGCCTGCTCCCACGCCCGGACCAGCTCGTGAAACGCCGCAGCATTGCGAACCGGCCCGGACGTGTTCATGTCGCTCACGCCGCCTTGGCCGACGCTTCACCGGTCGCGGCCGACCGCGTCGACTTGGACCCGGAACCGCTTCCGGCCGCCTTGAAGCCGGTCGCACGGAAGGCGTAGGACAGGTACTTGAACTCCCCCTGCCCGGCCACCTTCGGCTCCGCCGTCAAGCCGTCCAGCTCGATCGGGCGCATGCCCGGCAGCGCCTCCGACGTCACCGGAACCGGCTGGACGTCGGCCAGAAGCGTGATCTCGAACGAAGCCCGCTTCGCCTTGGTCTCGTCCGGGTCGGTGACCGTGGCCTTCCACTGCCGCTTGCCGGTGGCTTCGTCGACTCGCTGCCTCGCGGGGCGTCCGGACGCGCGATCCTCTCGCGACTGGTACTCGTTGTCGGGTGCCACTTCGCCCACCAGCACCAGACCCTGCGGAAACGCGCTGTCGAACTCGATCGGGAACCGGTGTCCCTTCATGATCGCCATGTCAGAGGCCCTTTCTCAGCCGTTTGCGGCCTTGCCGCCGCCCCCTTGGTATGCCAAGGTCTCTCTAGGTATACCAAGGCTTGGCATGCCAAGTCAACTAAGCTGATCAAGCACGCCCGAACCAGGCAGGAGAGCGACCGTGCCCGAGCACATGTACGAACGCGTTGCTGACGTGCTGCGCGAGCGGATCGTCAGCGGCGATCTCGCCCCAGGCGACCGGCTGCCATCGCAGGAGGCGCTGAGCGAGCAGTTCGAGGTGTCGCGCATCGTCGCTCGCGAAGCCCTGGACCTGCTGGAGAGCGAAGGGTTGATCGATCGCGTCCAGCGACTCGGCGCGTTCGTCCGCCGGTATCAGCCGCTCATCCGCAGGTCAGAGCAGCACTACCGCACCAACCCCGGCGCCCCGTTCGCCGAAGAGGCCCTGGCCGCCGAGCGCATCCCCCGGTACAGCCACGAGACGTACCCGGATCGCGCGAGCGCCGACATCGCTCACCGACTGCAGATTCCCGTCGGCGCCGACGTCATGCGTACCGACTACACGTCGTACGCGAACGATGAGCCCATGATGCTCACGCACTCGTACGAGCCGCTGGAGATCACCAAGGGCACGGTGATCGAGCGTCCCGAGGAAGGCGTCATGATGACGGCCGGCCTGGTGGACCGCTTCACGGCTATCGACATGCGACCGACGCGGGTCGTCGAGAGACTTCGTTCGCGGATGCCCCGACCGTCGGAGACCGAGGCCCTAAAGCTCCGCAAGGGGACGCCGGTCGTGATCATCGTACGAACCACGTACTCGAACGAGACGCCCGTGGAAACCGCAGACATATTGTTGGACGCACATAGGTTCGAGCTTGAATACGTGCTCCGCGTAGACCCATTGCAATAGGAGCATGGAAATACGAAAAGTGCCCGCCGCGTTGGTTCGCGACGGGCGCTTTGTCGTATGCCTAGCAGTTGATCAGTTCGGGCTTCTGGTTGAGGATCTGCGCGCGCGGCGAGACGAACTCCTCGTACTCCTTCACCGCCGACGGGGCGAACAGGCCCGTCTTGCAGCAGTTCTGGAACGCCAGCCGGACGCCGTACTTCCGCTCGACCGCCCCGCGCATCGAGTCGCTGGCAGCGAAGCGCAGCAGCTCGCCCCACGCCTGGTCATCCGGCGGAACGGTACCGTCCTCGGCGACCGTCGCCCCGCCCTCGTACTGCTTGACCAGCCGCTCGACCACCGACCAGGCGTAGGGAAGCGAGTTCTGAACGCAGGCCAGGAATTCGTCATCGGTCATCGCGCCCGCCTGCGCCTTCCTGACCAATTCTTCCGGGACCGTCAACGACATCGCGGCACTTCCTCTCAGCGTCAACACTGCCGCAGTCCAGTTAACGCCCAATCTTCACTTTGCGCGACCACCCGTCAGTGTGACGTCAACGTCCACGCATCGTTACATAGCGGTCGGACAATATGGTAACCCATTCGCTAATCATGATCGAAGTCTCGCGGAACCTCCGCCGGTTTCCAGGAGTTGGCTTCCATCCACCGCGCCAGGAAAACGTTCGACGGCGACCTTTTAACGAGTGTTTCCACTAGGTTTCTATCTTTCCTAGCCTGAAGCAGGGTTAGGGCCAACACTCGCTCCAAGAGCGGATCATGAACTTCGTCCGCCCTGCTCCGCACAATCTCATAGGCCATATCAGGGTCAAGTTCTGAAATACGCTGACCAGCCATTGCAACGAGTTGCATATTATTACTAGTCGTGAGCCACTCACGCAAAATATCACGAAGACCGGAGGAGACTTTACTAGTCGGTATCGCTAGAGCCAACTGAGCCTTGACCCAGTCCACTCGACACCAGCCGCTCTTCAGATGTTCAATCAGCCACTCCGACAGCTCACCCCACGCTGGAATATCGTTTTCATCAAAGAAACTGGGAGCGCCAGGTTGACGTTCCACACCTTCCGCACCCGCGCCCCTCAAGTAGCGCCCCAGGGAGTCGGCAGCGTGAGGGATATTCTTCGCATTGTCCAACCAGGCGCGTGCACGATCGAAGTTTTCACTCTTAGTCAGCGAACTTAACGTCGCCCGCAGCCAAGGCCTTGCTGCATCGGCGCCTTCACGAAGTGCGACGTCTTCCAACTCGATGAGCTTTTCAACATCCTCTTCGCTGACCTCGCTTGCTTCAGCATCAAGGTTACCATCGTAGTCACTCTTAAGTTCTTTCCAAGCGATATGTACATCACGAACTTGCTCAAGGTCAATGGCGCGCACTATTTCTTCAGAGCGCGCCAGCCTCCCCTTAGCCGAGTTCAACTCCAACTTGTTCATGCGCGATATCTCTTGAAGCTCAAGATATAGCTGATAAAGCGAGACTTCGTCTCCAAACGCAACGATATCGTCCATCCAGCGCGCTACAATAGACACCCCGTGGCGACGCAGCGAGCTGGCAAGAACGTTATCAATCGGCAACATATAGAGATTAGCCAAAGCAGCGGAGCCGAAGCTGCGTTGCGGAAGCCCTGATCGCTGCGACAACTTAGAATGACTTCTAACGACGTGCGAGATGATAGCGAAAGAAGCGTTCTGACCGATTCTATCTCGAACAACATTCAAGAGACGATCGGTATCGATTGACGCAAAGAAAGACGTTATGTCAGCCTGCAGCCCGTAATCAAGCGAAAGCCCACCTCGAACATGGTCGATGTAGTTCGCCCATTCCTTATCATTGGTAGCAGCCTCAGACTGCGAGCCAGAATCAACCGGACTGCCCCCACGCGACTCTCGCCACCCAAATACAAATTCGGCAAGATCGCCGTGCAAAGATTTCATCGACGCACCGACAGCAGCCAAGTACCAAAAGCGCGAAAGGGGATCTTGGATTACAGCCGGCCTCGTGCCAAGATGCGTTTTCGGAACTTCCATTTTATGGAAGACCGGCTCATACTTGAGCTCCTTGCTCTTAGGGTCAAAGAACTCCGCCGCTGAGATCTTCTCTACGTTGGCCTGGATCCATCGGAACTCCGGCCACCCCCAGGGATCCCGGTACCAGTCTCCATACTTCTCCTGGGCAAACAGCTGAAGACCTCGGGAAAGGTCGAGCCCCAGATTACTCACGATCCCGCTCACCCATCGTCACCGTTGGAGTTCTTCGCAAGGCCCTCCATTCTGCCGTGATGCAGCGTAATAAGCCACTGCGTTGCCGAACTTGGCTCTATGGGATCAAGGCGCCGCCATCGGCGGCGCACCTCGGCTCCACACGGCGGCCCCGCCCGAGTGCGGCACGGACGGCCTGCCGCTCCGCTTCGGCCGCCGGCCGCCGGGCGGGCCGCCGAAGGTCACCTTGTGCGCAGCGCCGCCGACAGCACCACCCCAACCCGTCCCAAAAGCAAGAACGCGGCACCCGGTCGCATCGCGCGCGGAGTTTGGCCCTGCTCAACGCGGATACTCTCGGGTGCCGCGCTCTGCACTCTACGACCACACCGGCAGGCCCGCGCAAGATCGATGATCGATTTAGGCGAACACACTGCTCGAAGTGACCAGCCATCCCGGGCGATGACGAGCGCCCTAGTCGTTTGGCACCCCGAGATCGGTCCGCATACTGCTAAGTAGCAGTTGCTGCGCCTCGTCGAACACCCCTTGCCCGTCATAGAACGCCTCAGAGCCGAAGTCGTCGTCAAGACCTGGGATGACCGACGACCCAGCTGTGGCGGGGGCGGCATCGTCGTCGGCCCTGTCCGTAGTAGCCGCCTCCTCCGCCTCCAAGTCGACCGCATGGCCCCACCGCCACAGCGCGCTATAAGCGAGGTGCGCCAACTCGCGAACCTTCGGGGTTGCGTAGAGCTCCAGACGCAAGAGCTCCTGATAGGCGGGGAAGTTCCAGTCCGGATCGAGGGGCGGGCCCAGCTCCAACCCAGCGTCGTAGACCATCTTCGCGGTTGACCGCAAGAGTTCGTAGAAGGTGCTGTAGCCCAGACGGCGGTGTTCGAACGTTCTGGCAGCTTCCTCACGTTCCCAGAGAATTCGCTCGTGATCGCGTTCGCGTTCCCACTGCTGACGCTCACGACGGTCTGCTCTCCGTTGGGTATAGACCACGCCCGACAGCGCGATGACGCCGGTAATCAGGCCAGTGATCAAGCTGCCCCACAGCGTCGGGTTACTCATGCGTCCATCCTTGCCATCGGTGGTGCAGGCACAACGGTTGGCTGCTCCCTCGCAGGCGATCGTTTAACACCGGCCCGCCGCCATCAAGGGCGCCTGCGGCGTCGCTGCGCGATGAGCTGCGCTCACCCTTGACACCGACGACCCGGCGCCAACTGCGGCAGGGGCGAGGAAGACGGGGGCAGACAGCCACCGCCGCGCGGAAGAGGAGGACGGCATGCGCCGGATGTGTCGGAGCCCACATCAGCTCAGCATGTGGAGCCGCTACGAACTCGCGGAGCACCAGACCCGCCGTGCAACATACGTGCAACTAGCGACGGCCAACGGCGGTCAACCAAGGTCAACAGCGGCCACGGCCAAGATCGACCCCAGACACAAGAAAGCCGCCTTGACCTGGGTCAAGACGGCTTCTTCGAACGTGGCCAGGGCCGGGGTCGAACCGGCGACCTTCCGCTTTTCAGGCGGACGCTCGTACCAACTGAGCTACCTGGCCGGGAACGCCGGCAAGGAGCCGAACGATCTTGCGACCCTGACGGGACTCGAACCCGCGACCTTCGCCGTGACAGGGCGACGCGCTAACCAACTGCGCCACAGGGCCTTGCTTTACTACTGTACTGCGTACTCCCAACGGGATTCGAACCCGCGTTGCCGCCTTGAAAGGGCGGAGTCCTAGGCCGCTGAACGATGGGAGCCCGGTCGGTTTCGGGTGACCGACCGACCGCGCTCTCAGGTTCCCCTGGGAGCGATTACAAGCATAGGGCACGCCACCACCGCTTTGCACAGGGGGTTCCTTAAGCGATCGGCGAGGCTCAGACCTGCGCAAACGCCGCCAGATCCGCCAGGCGGCGCTCGAGCTCGGCCTGCTCCGGCTCGGGCAGCGCCGACGCCAGCAGTTCGCCGATCCGGTCGTCGGTCAGCGCTTCGGCTCGCTGCCAGCGGTCGCGCAGGTCCGGCTTGCGCTCCGCCGCCGCCACCAGCTCGTCAGCCGCGTCCTTGGGCCAGGCCGTGCGCAGGAGACGCGCGCGGCCGCCTTCCGGGTCCGCGATCACCGCCTCCGGGACCGACAGGCCCAGCGCGCGCAGGGCCGCGAAGTGGAGGCCGCCGCGCAGCTCGCGGAAGACCATCAGCGCGAAGCCGAGGCGCTCGATGTCACCCGTGGGACGCTCGGCGTTCTTCCACCCCGCGAAGAGCGCCAGACCACTCGCGTCCGCGGCGTCCACGACGCGGAACAGCAACTCCGCCAAGCGGGCGGGCTCCGGTACGGCCGAAAGGCTGACGCGCGACCACCGAGCCGATGACTCGGCGTAGGCGCGGACCGCGGCGGGTGCGTCGAGGGCGGCCGTCGCCGGCGGCAGGACGAACTCGAACAGCCAGTGCGGGAAGATGCCGAACAGCTCCGCGGCCACCTTCGGCGGGACGTCCCCGAGCACCGCCGACCGGCCCCGCACGTACAGCGAACGCGGCGGCAGCCCGACCTCCGCCTCGACCGCGGCCAGCTCCGGCGACGTCATGAACCGGCCGCCCAGCACCTGCACCACCGGCCTGATCCGGTTCGCCAGACCCGCCACACCTTCGACCGTCGTCATGTCGGTCCCCTTTCGACACGGCAACGGTAACACTGTTACGAAACCCGCGTCAAACACCACCCGACAGCCTGGCAATCACTTCCCGGAAAGCGGCACAACCAGCGGAAATATCACCGGACGGGCCCGGCGCCACACGCCGGACCCACCCGCTCAACGCTGAACCGGCGCCTGCCCGTCCTCATCCAGGTTCAGCCCCAGCATCTCCAGCAACTGAACACAGTCCTCGACCCCCAGCGCACCGTTCGCCACCGCCAGCCGAGCCCGCCGGACCTGATCATCCGACACCCGCTGCGCATCCGCCGCCCCACTCCGCTGCGCCGGCAACGCCCCGGCAAACGGCGCACTCCCCCCATCGGCACCTTCGTACCGAAGGAGGAACTGCCGCACTTCAACAGACCCGCTCATAGCCCCTCCACACGGCTCACAACAACTTGGCCGCGAGGCTAACCAGCACCGGCCACCACACACAGCCCCCCGGAGAGTGAACCTGAGGCCACGCTCCGCTCAACGCAGCGCAATCGGCACAGCAGAAGAAGAACCCCACCCGAACGAACGTCACCCCCGAGCCGAAGTGACACCACACGGGGAAATTTCCCGCTCTCCACTCGCCCAACCACCCAACTCGTGCAACAATCGAAGAGCTGACACACCCCCGGTCAGCGCCTGTGGAGATCCCCTCCGACCCCCGCGTTCCTCCCCCTGGCGCGGGGGTCCTCCATTTCTGGCCTTGCTCGGGCTTCGCCCTCCGCCAGCCCGGCATTTCGGCGTGCTGACCCGGGGGGCCGAGCCCCCCGGACCCCCCACGGTGCGGCCTGCTGCGGTCCCAGCGTGGCTGGTTCGCCTCGGGCGCTGCGCGCCCTGGCGAGCGTTGTCGGGCATTCGCCTCGGGCGCTGCGCGCCCTGGCGAGCTTCGTGCGGAACTCGCCCCCTCGCTCGTTCCTCGCTTACTTCTGCTTCGTTGTCGTGGGGTGATCGACTCGGTGGGTTAGGTGGGGGTTGCTTTGTGTTGGTGGGGGTTGGGCTTAATGGGTGAGGGTTGGGCCTAATGGGGAATGTTGGGGGCGTGTTGTAGCTCACAGTGGTTTGTGTGGCGAGATCTAAACGTTATCGTGGCGTTCGTGCCTCTTCCCTCCCTTGGCCGCTTGAGCAGCCGCACGAACCTGAAAGCCGCCGCGTCTTCCGGGCGTCATCGTGGTGCCGCGAAGCCCGTGGACGACGGTGTTGTCGAGGACACTGAGCTCACGTCGTACCTGGCGGCGCTGGCCCCCGACAACGACCTGGAGAGCACCGGGTCCGGCAAGCGGTTCGGTGAAGCCCAGGTCATCCAGCTGCGGATGAGCCTCGTGGCCAACCAGCAGCTCAAGGACATCGCCGCCGAACGGCAGATCTCGCCGCAGGCGCTCGCCCAGGAGTGGATCCTGGAGCGGCTCAACTGGGAGGGGCAGGCCTCCTCCGTGCAGGACCAGCGGCAGCAGCAGGCCGGCGAGATCAGCGACCTCACCGACGAGTTCCACTTCCCCGCCGACGCCTTCGACGCGCCGGCCGTGGCGCGGCGCTGAACCGCAGCGCCCACAACCCACGAGAAAGGGCCCCCGGCGAGATCGCCGGGGGCCCTTCACTCAGGCCTTAAGACGCGCAAAGGGCCTGTGAGGCTTGTTCAGCCTCGTCTCAGATCGCGCGGACCTTCTGGGCCTGCGGACCCTTCTGGCCCTGGCCGACCTCGAACTCCACTCGCTGGTTCTCCTCGAGGGTGCGGAAACCACGGCCCTCGATCTCCGAGTAGTGAACGAACACGTCGCCTTCGCCGCCGTCCTGCGCGATGAAGCCGAAGCCCTTCTCCGCGTTGAACCACTTCACAGTGCCTTGCGCCACCGCTGTACTCCTCGTTACACAGATCCGCTTCGAATGCCACCGAAGCGGCACCCCGACCGTCCCGGGCGGTTCCAACGAGACGAGTCAAGAGCGGGTCGGCTCCATGGCTCGCGTCAGAAGTTCCGCGAGTGTGAAGCCACGAACACGCAAAACGACGGCCTGAGAGCAGACTACCGGGATCTGGCCAAAGTTGAACCCCGTGATCGAGGCGAAAACCGGCTCTGCGCACCAAGGTCACCGGAACGTCGTAGGGCTCCCGCCCGGTTCTGTCGTACCCACCGGCTAGTCTGGCGCAGCACAGCGACACCGTGATCACCGGATACGGCTCGGAGTCGGCCGTGCCCCCTCCGTGAAAGCCTCTCCGGACCGTTGTGACGCTCGTCACTCCGACGTTACTCAACGTACCCGGTCCACGGGACGTCTCGATGGGGGGAAGCACCAAAGGGGCAAAGGGGATAGGTGTGACGGTGAGGATTTCCACGCGGCGCCGGGGCGCTGCCGTGGCACTGGGCTTGGTCGCCGTGCTCACGCTGGGGGCGTGCAGCAGCGAACCGACGGTCTCGGCGAGCGGTTCGTCAGGCGGGGGCCCGACCAGCTCGCCGGCACCCAGCGCGCAGCCCGCGAAGCTGACGGTGACGCCGGCGGGCGGCGCCCAGGACGTCGCGCCCGGCGAACCGGTCGGCGTCCAGGTCACCGACGGCACGATCATGTCGGTCACCCTGACCAACCCGGACGGCAAGCAGGTCCAGGGCCAGACGTCGGCCGACAAGAAGAGCTGGAACACCACCGAGCAGCTCGGCTACGGCAAGACCTACACCTGGTCCGGCCAGGCGCAGGGCTCGGACGGCAAGAACGTGCCCATCGCGGGCGCGTTCACCACGGTCAAGCCGAAGCGGCAGATGGCGGCCAGCCTGAACGTCGGTGACGGCCAGACGTACGGCATCGCGATGCCGATCGCGCTGAACTTCCCGAGCCGCGTCACCGACAAGGCCTCCGTCGAGAAGGCGCTGTCGGTCGAGACCACGCCGAAGACCGAGGGCTCGTGGGCCTGGATGCCCGGCGACGCCTCGGTGCACTGGCGGCCGAAGGAGTACTTCAAGCCCAACACGCAGGTGAAGGTCAACGCCAAGATCTACGGCGTCAAGATCGGCGACGGCGTGTACGGCAAGCAGGACGTCTCGGCGAGCTTCGCCATCGGGCGTTCGCAGATCGTCAAGGGCAACACCACGCAGCACACGATGCAGGTGATCCGCGACGGCCAGCAGATCGCCGACTACCCGGTGAGCTACGGCCTCGACTCCGACCCGGGCCGCGTCACGCACAGCGGCGTGCACGTCGTCATGTCGAAGCACGCGACGTACTCGATGAGCAACCCCCGGTACAACTACACGGACGTCAACGTGCCGTGGGCGGTCCGGATCTCCAACAACGGCGAGTTCATCCACGGCCTCGCGGCGTCGGTCTGGGCCCAGGGCAAGAAGAACATCTCCCACGGCTGCCTGAACCTCTCCCCGGCGCGGGCCAAGGAGTACTTCGACGGCGCCCTCACCGGTGACCCGGTCGAGATCACCGGCAGCACGCAGACGCTGAGCGCGAAGGACGGCGACTACAGCGACTGGACCTACGACTGGGCGAGCTGGCAGAAGCTGTCGGCGCTCGCCCGCTGAACCACGGCGAACACCGGGCGGCCGGGAAGTCCACTGCGGGCTTCCCGGCCGTTCGCGTTTCCGCCGCGAAACCCGCGAAATCCGATGCAACCCCGGTGATCACCCGCCGCATGACTAAGGGCAGAGGCGCAGCGATCCCCTGCCGCGCCCGCGAGAATGAGGAGTTGTCTTGCGTATCCGCATCGCCCTGACCCTCGGCGCGCTCGTGCTCGCCGGTGGCGCCCTGACCGGTGGCATCGCGCTGGCTTCGGAGGCGCAGGCGCCGAACCCGAGCCCGACCCAGGCGACCCGGCCGGGCGAGCCGACCGTCGCCCCGGCGCCGGTGAGCACCCGCCCGCAGGCGCCGACCGCGATGCCCGCGCCGCGCGAGACGAGCCGGCCCGCCCGCACGGGGCCGGCTCCGCGCGTCCCCCGCGCCGTCCCGGCCGGCCCCACCGGTGACCTGCACCTGCCGGCCGTGTGGGAGACCCGGTAACCAGGTGATTTCCCGCTCCCGTCCGTCGACCGGGCCGGGCTCGCCGTGGGACGGCGAGTTCGCCCGGTACTTCGGCGAGCGCGCGCACAGCCTGCGATCGACCGCCTTCCTGCTCTGCGGGGACTGGCACCAGGCCGAAGACCTCACGCAGGCCGCGCTGCTCAAGCTCTACCTCGCCTGGCCGAGGCTGTCGCGGCACGACGCGCTGGACGCCTACGCGCGCAAGGTCGTCCTGCGCACGTTCCTCGCCGAGCACCGGCGCAGCAGGTGGAAACGGGAGCGGCTCACCGACGCTCCGCCGGAACTCCCGGCGGAGCCCGCCGCGAGCCACCAGGACGAACTGGTCCGGCAGGCGCTGGCCGTGCTGGCCCCCAAGCAACGCGCCGTGCTGGTGCTGCGGTACTTCGAGGACCTGAGCGTCGAAGAGACGGCGAAGGCACTCGGCTGCAGCACCGGCACGGTGAAGAGCCAGGCCTCCCGCGGCCTGGCCACGCTGCGCAAGCGGCTCGGCCCGCACTACGGTGCGTTGACCTTCAGCGCACCCTCGGAGGGGAGGTGACGAACATGGACCCCGAAGACGACGTCCGTGCGATCCTGACCGGCGCGGCCGGCGGCCCGCAGCCGCCGATGCGCCTCGAAGCCACCGACGTGATCGAGCGCGGCGGCCGGGTCCGGCGACGACGCAAGCGCTTCGCCGTCGCGGGCACTTCGGCCGCGACGGCGGTCGTCCTCGCGGTGGCCGGTTTCCTGGCCGGCCACCGCGTGGGCCCGCCGGAGCCGGTGGAGCCCGCCGGCCCCGGGCTGTCCACGATCGGCACCACTTCCCCGGCCTCCCCCTCCCCCTCGCTCGAGGTCCCGCCGACGTCGATCGCGCCGGAACCGTCGTCGGCCCAGCCGGGCCAGACCCGGTCCCGCTCCCAGCGGACGTCGACACCGCAGGCGCCGTCCGCGGGACCGCGGGAGACCTCCCGCCCGTCCCTGGCGACCTCGCCGACCTCGACTCCGGTCGCGACCCGGCCCGGCGCCCCGACGGCGGCGACCACGCGCTAGCCGTGGCGCAGATCACCGCGCGTTCGTGGGTTTCCGGCGAAATACCCGGCCGGTTCGTGGCGATATGTCCGGTGGCGTTCCGATCGGACGCCGGACAGCTGCTCAGCCGGCCGCCGCGCCGGCCCGAGAACCCGAGGAGGAAGCACATGGTGCTCGCCGCACTGATCGTCGAAACCGGAATTGCCGTCGTGGTCGCGGGGGCGCTCGCCGCCTGGTCCCGCAGGCGCTTCACTCCTCGCCGCGACGCGGTCTGACCCACGACGCACGTGTGCCCCGCCCGGTGATCCGGACGGGGCACACGGCTTTCCGGAGACCGCTCAGCGCTGAGCGGCCGCGGAGGTCAGCCTGCCGGTGTTGTCTTCGGTGTCGATCTGCTCCATCGGGACCTGCGACGTCTCCGGGATCTTGATGATCGGGAGGATCGCGATCAGCGCCGCCGCCATCAGGTAGTACGCCGGCCAGTCCTCGTTGCCGGTGCTCTTGATCAGCGCCGTCACGATGACACCGCAGGTACCGCCGAACAGCGACGTCGAGATGTTGTAACCGATCGCGAACGAGCCGTAGCGGACCCGCGTCGGGAACATCGCCGGGAACGTCGAGCCGATCACCGCGAGCATGAAGACCAGCAGGATCGCCACGATCAGGAACCCGACGAACAGCCACAGGATGCTGCCGGACTGCATGAGCTTCAGGCAGGGCCAGCTCAGCACCAGGAACCCGATGGCCGCGGTGAGCAGCAGCGG
Organism: Amycolatopsis kentuckyensis; assembly: GCF_002155975.1. Taxonomy (GTDB): domain Bacteria; phylum Actinomycetota; class Actinomycetes; order Mycobacteriales; family Pseudonocardiaceae; genus Amycolatopsis; species Amycolatopsis kentuckyensis. Next base: position 43,254 of record NZ_MUMI01000024.1, on the reverse strand, counting down.
TTTCCGGCCGATCCGGTCGGACAGGGCGCCGAGCGGGATGATGATCGCCATCTGGATGACTTCGACCGCGATGATGATCAACGTCGAGGTGTTGTCGTTGATCTTCAACGTGTCGGTGAAGTACGTCGGCATCGTCGTCAGCAGCAGGTAGTCCGCGACGTTCAGCAGCAGGACGATGCCGATCAGGTTGAGGATCATCCGCCAGTTGCGGACGAAGATCTCCTTGAGCGGCGCCTTCTTCGGCGCCTCGCCCGCGGCCTCCATCCGGCGGAACTCGGGGGTGTCCTCGAGCTTGTTCCGCAGGTAGAGCCCGATCAGGCCGAGCGGCAGCGCAACGAAGAACGGGATCCGCCAGCCCCAGGCGTCGACCTGCTCGGGCGACATGGACAGCGTCACCGACAGCACCACCAGGTTGCCGAGCACGTAGCCGGCCAGCGTGCCGAGCTCGAGGAAGCTGCCGAAGAAGCCCCGGCGCTTCGTCGGGGAGTACTCGGCGATGAACGTCGCCGCCCCGCCGTACTCGCCGCCGGTGGAGAAGCCCTGGATGATCCGCAGGAGCAGGATCGCGATCGGCGCCGCGATGCCCATGCTGTAGCTGCCGGCGTAGGTCGGCAGGACGCCGACCAGGAACGTGCAGCCGGACATCAGCAGGATGGTGATGGCGAGGACCCGCTTGCGGCCGAGCTTGTCGCCGAGCGGCCCGAAGAACGCCCCGCCGAACGGCCGCACGATGAAGCCGACCGCGAGCAGCGCCAGCGACTTCAGCACGGCGTTCCCCTCACCGGGGAAGAACTGCGTGCCGATGCTCACCGCGATCGCACCCGAGGTGAAGACGCCGTAGTCGTACCACTCGGTGGCGTTGCCCATCGCCGACGCCCACACGGCGCGCTTGACGGTTCTCTCGTCCACTGACGGTTTGCCCGTCGTTGCTGCTGGTTCGCTCATGCCGGCGACGACTCCTCCCGTGCAGTGCCCACTGGGCCGTTCGAGCTCATCAGCCCAGTCTTGACCGGCTCTTCCGCGTCGGCAGTCTGAGCCGCGAATTGTCTACAGTCGGGAACTTTCCGGCTACTGAGAGAAGTTCGTTGCGGACATACCTCGCGGGCCGGGCGCAGTCTCCGGCTACCCGCCGGTTAACGTCAGCGCATGAGTCGTGTTTCTCAACCCTGGCCGCCGGTGGCGGTGGAGCCCGCGGTCCCGCACCCGAAGGCGCCGGAACCGGGCACCGAGCTCGGCGTGCACTTCGCGGAGTGCTTCGGGTGCGGCGACGAGGCCGACGCCGGGCTGCACCTGCGCTCGACCGTCGGCGAGGGCCAGGTCGTGCACTCGCGGTTCACCGTCACCGCGGCCCACCAGGGCGCGCCCGGGCTGGCCCACGGCGGCCTGCTGGCCTGCGCGTTCGACGAGGCGCTCGGCTCGACGGTCGGCAACCTGATGCGCCGACCGGCGGTGACCGGCAAGCTCGAGACGGACTTCCGGCGGCCGGTCCCGGTGGGTTCGACGCTGTTCATCGAGGCCCGGCTGGACGGCATCGCGGGCCGCAAGATCTACGTCAGCGCGGACGGCCGCCTCGACGCCGAGGACGGCCCGATCGCGGTCAGCGCGCGGGCGTTGTTCGTCGTCGTCGGCTTCGAGCACTTCAACACCCATGGTGACCCGCAGGCGCTGGAGAAGCTGGCCGCGCAACACGAGAAGAACCAGCGGGAACGCGCCGAACGCGACTGGGAGATCAACCCGTGACCCCGGCCGGTCGTGAGGGGCAAGGCGGGTTCTGACCGGCCTTGCCGCTCACGACGGCGTCAGGTGAGGGTCCGGGGCCGGATCGTGTTGGCTCGGTCCACCAGCTCGATGCGCTCCTCGATCGTGCCCGCCAGCCGGGCCAGCGCCCGGTAGCACCGTTCGAGGCCGAACCGCAGCTCGCGTTCCTCGAGCGGGCACCCGAGCACCCGCGCGCCCGGTGTCGGCTTGCCCTGCTTGACCCACTCGTGCGCGGCTTCGAGCACGCCGGCGGACAGCTGCGTCCGGCGTTCGGCGTCCAGCCGGAGCCGCTCGAGCCGGGCCGACGCGTCGAGCAGGTCGTGCTCGGTGACCGGGGTTTCGCGGCCGTTGGCCTTGGTCGCGGTGGTCTTGATCTTGATGGCCGCGACCTGCGCGTCGACGTAGTGGGTGGAGGACGGCGGCACGGTCTCGAGCACCTCGACCGCGCTGGCCCGCGCCCCCTGCGCCAGGTACACGCGGGCGAGGCCGAAGGCGGCGCTGACGTAGGTGCGGTCGGTGCGCCAGACCAGTTCGTAGAACCGCGCGGCGGCGAAGTAGTCGCCGACGCCTTCGGCGCTGACGCCCAGAGCGAGCTTCGGGGCGATCTCGCCCGGCAGGTCGTCGTACACCGCTTCGAACGCGACGTGCGCAACCCGCGAACGGCCACCGGCGAGTTCGATCAGGCCGCGGTACCAGTCGATCCGCCAGTCGTGCGGGAAGCCGTTCTTGATGGCCAGGTACTGCGCGGCCTGCAGCTGCCGCTGGGCCTCGGCGAACTCGCCCAGCTCGATCCGGGCGCGCACGATCCGCAGCCGCACCTCGATCGACTCGCGCGGCGCGCCGGCCAGTGCCTCGATGGCGGCCCGCGGGTCGAGCGCGGTCGTGGTGGCGAGCACGCCTGCCGCCGGGTCGTCCGTATCCACCTGCGGGATCGGCAGGCCGGCGACGACCTCGTCCGCGCCGGGCAGCGGCACGCTGGCGCCGGTTTCGGGCACCACCAGCTGCACGCCGAAGGTGCGGCTCTCCGGGCCGAACACCGTGGACGCGCCGGGCCGCGGCTTGCCGGTGCCGAGCGCCATGATCTCGCGCAGCACGCCGGTGAGCTGGTCGGCCATCTCCTCGGCGGAGAGGAACCGCCGATCCGGGTCGGAGTGCGTCGCCCGCCGCAGGAACCGGTAGTACGAACCGAACAGCGCGAACAGCGGGACGGCGTCCGGGCCGGGCAGGGTCGTCTTGAACTTGCTGGTGTAGCCGGTGAATTCGAAGCTGAGCACGGCGAGCGTGCGCCCGACGGTGAACAGGTCCGAAGCCACCGACGCGCCCTGGGTCGGCAGTTCCGGTGCGCTGTAGCCGGTGGTGAAGAACAGCGGGCTCTCGTAGTCGTCGGTGCGGCGGACCGCGCCGAGGTCGATCAGCTTGAGCTGCTCGTTGGTCTGGATGACGTTGTCCGGCTTGAGGTCGCAGTAGAGCAGGCCCTGGCTGTGCAGGTAGCCGAGCGCGGGCAGGATCTCCAGCCCGTAGGCGATGACCTGGCCGATGGGCAGCGGCTCCGGGCGGCGGCTTTCCCGGTGGTGCGCCAGCGCGAGCTGCCGCAGCGACTGGCCGCCGACGTACTCCATGACGATGTAGCCGGTGGTCGTCCCGCTGTGGGCGTCCGGGTGCTGCACGAAGTTGTGGATCTTGACGATGTTCGGGTGCTCGACCTCGGCGAGGAACCGCTGCTCGTTGGCCGCGGCCGCCATCGCCGTCGCGTCACCGGTGTCGATCAGTCCTTTGAGGACGACCCAGCGGTCGCTGACGTTGTGGTCCTGCGCCAGGTAGATCCAGCCGAGACCGCCGTAGGCGATGGCGCCGAGGACCTCGTACTGGCCACCGACGAGCTCGTGCGGCTGCAGCTTCGGGAGGAAGGAGAACGGCGCGCCGCAGTTCTCGCACTTCCCTTCCGGCGAACCGGGTTTGCCGTCCTTGCCACGGCCGACCTTCGCGTTGCAGCTGCCGCAGAACCGCTTTTCCTCCGACACCACCGGGTTCGTCAGCACCGCGGACGCGGGATCGCGCGCGGGGACCGGCGGGACCTCGACCAGCCCGGCGCCGAGCCGGCCGCGGCGTGACCGGGACGTCCGCGACGACGTCCGTCGCGAGGTGCCGGGGAACGCGCCGGAGCCGGAACCCGAGCCGCTGCCGGTCCCCGTTCCGGTGCCGGTGCCGGTTCCCGTCCCGGTGTGCCGGCCCTCGCTGGTGCGCTCGGGCAGGACGCTTTCGGTGCCCGGGTCGGGCAGCGGCGCGCCGGGACCGGTGTCCGGCCGCGGCACCGGCGGCATGATGCTCTGGGTCTCCGGCGCCGGCGAGGCGAGGACACTCGTCGGCTGCGGCGCGTCGGGGTCCGGCCGGAAGGCCTGCGCCGGCGGGGCGACGGGCACGTTCGGAGGCTGCGGCGCGTCGGAATCCGGGCGTAGGGCCTGCGTCGGCGGGGCGACCGGGGCGATGCTGCCCGGCGGGCGGGTCGGGTCTTCGGCACCCGGGATCGGCGGCCGGGCGGCGGACGGCTGCCCGCGCGGCGGCGTCGGCGGGCGGCGCACGGGTGCCTGCCCGCCGGCCGGTTCGCCGTCGTCGAGGCGGCCCGAGATCGACGGCTCCGGCGTCTCCCACCGCACCGGTGGCGGCGGCTGCCAGCTCGGCGCGGCCACCTGCTGCGGCTCGTCGTCCGGCGCGGCGTGCCGAGGACGGCGCGGCTCCTCCGACACTGCTACCTCCCGGATCCCCTGCGACGTGCGGAGATCGATCCTAGTCGCGCTGTGCTGCCTGGTCCTGCGACGTTCACTGCTGGTACTGGGGCGACGGCGGCGAAGCCGGTCCGAGGCGGGCTTCCACCCAGCGGCGGTAGCTGTCCTGCCACACGCCGTTGCCGCGGATCTGGTCGAGGACCGCGTTGACGTAGCGGACCATGTCTTCGTGGTCCTTCGGCACGCCGATGCCGTAGTTCTCCTGCGTCAGCCGGTCGCCGCGGACCTCGAGCGTCGAGTCCTGCGCGGCCATCCCGGCGAGGATGGTGTCGTCGGTCGACACCGCCTCGACCTGGCCCTGCTGGAGCATCACCAGGCAGTCCGACCAGTTGTCCACCGAGATCGGCACGGGTTTGGCCGGGTCCGTCGCGATCTTCGCCAGCGACGTCGACTTCTTGGTCGCGCATACCCGCTTGCCGCTCAGGTCCGCCAGCTTCTGCGCCTTCGACTCCTTGGTGACCAGGATCTTCTGGCCCGCCACGTAGTACACGGAGGAGAACTCGACGTCCTTCTTGCGCGCGCAGGTGATGCTGTAGGTCCGGACCACGATGTCGACCTGGTGCTTCTTCAGGACTTCCTCGCGCTGCGACGACGGGATCGCGCGGAACTGGACGTGGCCGTCGGCCGAGCCGAAGATCGCCTTGGCGACCGCGTTGACCATGTCGATGTCGAAGCCCTCGAGGTTGCCCGAGGTCGGGTTGCGGAAGCCGAACAGGTACGTGGTCTGGTCGACGCCGGCGATGAGCTTGCCGCGCTTGCGGATGTCGGACATCGTCGAGTTGTCGGGGACGGTCGTGCTGGTCGGCGACAGGCTGGCCAGCGGGTTGCAGCTGGTGTCGGAGGTGCCGCCGGCCGTCGCGTCCGGGCCGCCGACGTGCGCGGGCTGCGGCCAGGCGGCGTTGCCGACCGGCGCCGGGTCGATCGGTTTCCCGGGACTGCCGCAGGACGCCGCCAGCAGCGCGACGACCGCCAGCACACCTGCCCGGACCGTGTTCCCGCGCCTGTTCACCGGTACTCCCTCAGTCGCTCCCGGATCCCCATGGTGACACCCGCCGCGGCGACGATCGCCAGCACGGCCAGGCCGGGGGCGAGGAGCGTCAGTGCGCGGTCACCGTTGTGGGTGTCGTCGACGAAGTCCTGCCGGCCGACGTCGATCGCGGCCTGGAGGCTGTCGTCGAGCCGCCGGAACGCCGGTGCCGAGCCGCCTTTCGCGTCCTCCTGCACGGCGGAGTCGACGGCTTCCTGGTACGCCCCGGCGTCGTCCTGGGCGCGCACCTGCCGGTGGGCCTTGAGCCAGTCGGTCGCGGCCGCCGACGCGTCGGCGACCTTCGTGGCGCCCTCGCCGTCCTTGATCAGGCCGCGGGCTTCGCCGAGGAGACCGCCCTGGCCGTCCTCGCCGACCAGCTGGACCGCCTTGGCGCTGAAGTCCCTCTCGTACGCCACGCCGTCGCCGCGGGCGACCAGCGTCAGCGTTTCGTCGGCGCGGGCCTGCAGCGCGGCGATCCGCGCGCGGACGAGCACGTCGACGCGGTGCGAACCGTCGTCCTGGCCGCTGCCGACCAGGCTGCCCTGGAAGACCAGCGCGACCGCGCCCCACAGCAGCGACACCACGACGGCGGCCGTGGCGATGACGAGCCCGACGTTGAGCAGCCGGTTGGTGCGCCGGGTCAGGTAGACCTGGGCGACGATCAGCGCGGCCAGCAACGCGATCATGAGGATCGTGGCGAGCCACGGGAATCCGGTGGCGCTGTCCTGCTCTTCGATGAGCCGCTCGGTGTCGACGCGGTAGAGGTCCTGGGCGGCGGGCAGGATCTTCGCCCGCATCAGCTCGGACGCCTCGCGCAGGTAGGACGCGCCGACCGGGTAGCCGAGCCGGTTGTTCGCCCGGGCGGTCTCGACGAGCCCGGTGTAGACGGGCAGCTGCTGGTTCAGCACGTCGACCGGGGCGGCGGCGTCGGCGACGTCGGCGCTGTCGGAAGCGGCCTTGGCGAGCGCGGCGCCCGCTTCGGCGATGTCCCGTTCGTAGCGCTGGCGGAGCTCGGGCGGCTCGGTGCCGATGGAGAGGAACGCGCTCGCGGCGGTCGCGTCGGCGTCCGAGAGCGAGCGGTAGACCTGCTGCGACGCGGCGGCCAGGGGCTCGCGGCGGTCGATGACGCCGCTGATCGTGTCGTCGCGGTCCTGCACCGACAGCGTCGCGACGAGCCCGGCGACGAGCGCCAGCAGCACCAGCCCGACGGCGATCACGGTGAGCCGGCCCGGCGTGGTCGCGGCCGACCGGACGACGGCGCGGACGCCCTGGCCCGGCAGCTCGAGCAGCCCCAGCAGGCCGCTGCGGCCCCCGGTGCGGTCGCGGTTGCCCGGTGGCGACGGCGGAGGTCCCGGCGCGGGCGCCGGGGCCGTCGCGGTGCTGGTCATCCCCGAATTCCTCCCCCTGCCATCCGGGGCCTCGCCCCAGGCCGGGGGCTTCGCCTCCCGGAGCCCCCGAAAAAAGATCGCTGTGAGCCGTACCCGCAGAAGGTAGCCGAGTCGCCGCGCGCGCAGCCACCGGCACCGCCCGCTGTCATCAGCACGTGATCTGGGCGGACGTGTTCCCGCGCACACCGGCGCTCAGGTCCGGACTTCCGCCAGCACGCGCCAGTGGCCGTCTTCGGGGCCCGAGGTCAGCGTTCCACCGGCGAGGGCGAGCCGCTCGCGCATGCCGGCCAGGCCGAATCCTTCACCTATCCGAGTGACGGTGGGAAGGGGGTTGCGGACGTCGAGCCGGACGAGGCCGGGCGCGTGGCTCAGCCGCACCCGGATGTCCTCGCCCGGCGCGTGCTTACCGGCGTTGGTCAGGGCTTCCCGCGCGATGCCGGCCAGGGCGACAGCCGCCGCGGACGGGAGCGGCCGGGGGTCGCCATCGGCGTCGAACGCGACGCTGACGCCGTGGTCGCGGGCGTGCGCGGCGGCGACCGCGGCGAGGGTTTCGGTGAGCGGCGGGACATCCTGGCGGAGCGCGGCGACGGCGTCGCGTGCCTCGGCCAGCCCGTCCGCGGCGAGCTTCCGCGAGCGCCGCACGGACCGCAGCGCACCGTCCACATCGGACCGTTCGGCCAGCAGCGCCTCGGCGAGCTCGAGTTGAACGCCCAGCGCGCCAAGGGAGTGCGCGAGGACGTCGTGGAGCTCGCGGGCGATCCGGGTGCGTTCGTCGAGCGCGGCGGCGCGGGCGTGTTCGGCCTGGGCGAGCCGCGTCTGCTCCAGCAGCGCCTCGCTCTGCGCCGCCTGCACCTCGTACTGGCGGCGGTTGAGCCCGAGCAGCACCAGCAGCAGCATCACCCCGGCGTCGGCGAGCGACTCGCCGAGGGAGTGGCCGGCGAGCGCGTGCGACGTCACCGCCAGCGCGGCGTCCAGGAGGCTGGTGGCGAGGATCGCGCCGACGCTGACCGAGGTGAGCGTGGCGAGCCGGCCGAGGGCGATGACGGACAGCAGGATCGCCGACGAGTCCCCGGCCCAGCCGACGATCGCCGCCGGCAGCACGCTCGCTCCGGCGAGCAGCGCGGCCGCCGTCTTGGGTCGGCGCTGGGTCAGCAGGACGAAGCCGAGCCAGCTCGCGGTCGCAACGCCGTACGCGGTCCAGATGCGCGGGTCGGTCTCACGTGCGGTGAGCAGGGTGGCGGCGAAGAAGAGCGTGCCGAGCAGCTGCACCACCAGCCAGCTCGGCGCGATGGTGTCGGGCAGGCGTTTCAGCACGGCGTCCATGATCCCGCTCGGCCGGGGAGTCAGCCTCGGATGGCCGGAGCGAGCGAGTGCGGGAGCACGGCTTCGTGGTCCGGTGGCCGCCGCACCACGACCTCGACGTCGTCGGCGAAGCGGTACGGCTTCGCGCCGAGGATGCCGCCGAAGTGCCTTCGCAGCCGGGACATCTCGGCGCGGACGGTGACCGTCCGGCCGGCGTCGCCGAACAGGTCGGCCGACAGCTCGGACGCCGACCGGCCGTCGCGGTGGCTGGCCAGCACATACAGGACTTCGGCGTGGCGCGGGCTGAGCCGGTGCGTCCAGGTCCCGGCCGCGCTGGCCACGGTGAGCTCGGGCTCCCGCGGCGACCGGACGTCGAGCACGACGCGGGTGGGCGGCGCGGCCTCGTTCTCGGTCAGCCGGAGCAGCCAGCCGCCGGGCACCGGCTCGACCGAGCAGCCGCCGTACGCGGGCAGCCAGGCCCGTCCGGCCCCGAGGCCGGTGGGCAGCGCGACCCGGTCGACGGGCGCGAGCCCGGCGGCCGCGGCGACCCAGCCGTGTTCGTCGGCCACCATCGCCCGTCCCCCGACCTTCGCGAGGACCGGGACGGCGAAGCCGCGAAGCCGTTCGAGCTCGGTGAGGTGGGTGGTGCGCAGCTGGGTCTCCGCGAGCCGCGTCACGGCGTCGACCAGCGCCAACGTCGTCGCGTGGACGGTCGAGGCCGGCCCGGAAAGGTCGACGACGCCGAGCAGCCGGCCGTCGCGCGGGTCGTGCAGCGGCGCGGCCGCGCACGTCCAGGAGTGCTGGGCCCGGACGTAGTGCTCGGCGGAGTACACCTGGATCGGGCTGCGCGCGACGAGCGCGGTGCCGATCGCGTTGGTGCCGACGGACTGCTCCTGCCAGTCGACGCCCTCGACGAACCCGAGCCGGTCGGCGCGGCGGCGGACCGCGGCGCTGCCGTCCCGCCAGAGGACGGCACCAGCGGCGTCGGCGATCACCATGATGTGCGCGGCCTGCTCGGCGAGGCTGATCAGGCCACCGCGCAGGATCGGCAGCGCCTCGGCCAGCCCGCTCCCGCGGCGGCGCGCTTCCAGCTGCTCGAAGCTCAGGACGGGTGCGGCGGCCCGGCTGTCCGGGTCCACGCCGAGCCGGCGCATGCGCTGCCAGGACGCGCCGATGACCGGCCGCAGCTTGCTGGGCAACGCCCGGCCGTTCAGGGCTGCCTCGTGCACTTCCGCGAGGACGCGGGCATGCCGCCGGGGATCCGCCCCGGCCGGCAACGCCGCCTCCAGGTCTCGCTGCCCCAACCGCCGCTCCTCGTGCTGTACCTCCTCGGAGTCTGCCGTTTCGAGCGGATGATCGGTAGGTGGCGCGCGTCGCGGTTCGTCTGCTCAGTAAGAAACGTAGACGTCGGTCTCCAGCTCGTCCGGGGCGGATTTCGGCGCGGAGACGGAGACCTCGATGAGCCGGGCGACGTCGGCGTCGATGGCGTCGAGGACCTGTTCGCGCAGCTCACCGCTGTCGGTGACGCGGGTGCGGAACCGCTGGAGGCAGTCCCCGACGTGCCGCGGGAAGCCGGCCTCGATCAGCGTCGGGCCGCCGCCGTCGCGGGCCCGGCCGACCGCTTCTCCGGCCGCTTCGTGGACGGCGAAGAAGTCGGATCCGTCGACGACGACCCCCGGCACGCCGAGCCCGGCCACCCGATCGGCGTAACCGGTGTCTTCCGTGACGAAGATGGCAGGGAGGTGCCAGGCCGAAGCGAGGTTCAGCGCCTCCAGCGTCGTGCCGGGGCCGTCCCCGAGGAAGGCGACGCCGACGCCGCCGAGGTCCTGCTGTTTCGCGGCGATGGCGGCGCCACAGATCAGCAGCGGGACGCCGCCTCGCGTGTCCGTCGGGATCGGCCGGTCGTGCCGGATCTCGGCCAGGACGGCCCGGACGTCGACGCCCTTGGCGATGCGGTGCCCGTGCCGGCGGTGCGTGCCGGCGATGGCGTCACGGCCGTCGAGGTGGAGGCAGATGCCCGCGGCCAGGGCTTCCTCGCCGGGGTACCGGTGCCCGCAGTCGCCGGTCGCGCGCACCTGCTCTTCGACGGCCCGGATGGTCCGCATCACGCGGTACGCACCCCGGAGGGAGTCCGTCATCTCCGGCGCTCCTTCCCCAGTTCGGTGTCCGTGCGCAGGAGCCCTTTTCGCGCCGCCTCCGCCATCGCGGCCCGGACGTCGACGACCCAAGGTCCGTCAGGTTTGAGCTCCACGAACGCGCTCTCACCGGTTTTGAGTTCGAGTTCGCGCTCGCCGTCGAGGGCGATGACACCGCCCGCCGCAGCGAGCTCGACGCGCACGCCGGGCTGCAGGAGCCCCCAGCCACGCACGCCGACCGGCCGCACGAGCCCGGGTGCGATCGGCGCGTGCACGACATACGGCGTCTCCCCGACCGGCCCCAGCTGCAGCGCGACGCCGTCCGGGCTCGACCGCGGGCTCGGACAGAGTTGGCCTGGAACGCTCGAGAGGCCGATACCGTCCGGCTCGGCGAAGGTGCAGTACAGCTCGGTGAGCGAGGACGGGTCCCACAGCGCCCGCGCCCCGATGTGCCTGCTCAGCGACACGCAGACGTCGACGAGCGCGATCTCCCTGCGTGCTTTGGTCACGACCTCCAGCACGCTGACCCGGTGCGTGACGAGGTCGGGATCGATCTGCCCGGTGGCGATCAGCCCGGCGGCCAAGCCGGCGACGGTCGCCTCCCGCACCTGCGGGAAGACGTTGTTGGTCCCGGTGGAGAGGGCGATCAGCGGAACGTCTTCGCAGGCCGCGGCGGCAACGCGGGCGGTCCCGTCCCCACCGAGGACGACGATGACCCCGGCACCGGCCTCGACCATGCGGCGCACGGCGTTCGTCGTGTCGGCGGCGGTGCCGGTGAGGGCGTCGTCCTCACAGAAGTCGACCTTCGGCCAGGAGCCGCCACGCCCGAGCGCGCGCAGGACCGCGGCGGAGATCCCGCCGAGGTCGGTCGAGACGAGAGCCCGGTCGAGCCCGGTGGCGGCGAACGCCGCCAGCAGCCGCTGGACCATGTTCGCCTTCTCCGCGGTGGGGAACACCGACGCCTGCGCGACCAGCCGGCGGATGTCCCGCCCCGAAGCGGGGTTCGCGACGATCCCCGCCACCGTTTCACCCACCTGACCTCCCGTTCTTTCACCGAAGAACAGGAGACTCCGTGATCGGGCGGAGCGGAAGGGTTGCAGGGCGTTGCAGTGGTGGTGCCGCAGTGTCCGCGCCCCCGCGCGACGCAGATCACACTGCGCGTCTCACCCAGTGGTCTCCAGTGGACTGTCCAACCTGGAGTGGCGGAGAAGAACCAACCGGATCGAGGTTCCAGTGAAGGGCTACGGCACCAGGTCGGCGACGCCCTCGTAGGTGAAGCCCGCCTCTTGGACCGCGGCCCGGACGTCCTCCTCGGCCAGCGCGGTGTGGGCTCGTACGAGGACCCGGCCGGCCGCGACGTCGACGTCCACTTCGACCACTCCGGGCAGTGCGGTGATTTCTTCGGTCACCGACTGGGCGCAGTGTCCGCAGCTCATCCCGGAAACGGTGTAACCGTGCTCGATCATGGTGCGCAGCGTACGAAAAGGGCCGCCACCCTGAACGGGTGACGGCCCTTTCCCAAGATCAAAGTCAGATCACGGTGACCGACGTGGCCTGCGGGCCCTTCTGGCCCTGGCCGATCTCGAACTCGACGCGAGCGTTCTCCTCGAGGGTACGGAAGCCGTTACCCTGGATCTCGCTGTAGTGAACGAAGACGTCGCCGCCACCGTTGTCGGGGGTGATGAAGCCGAACCCCTTCTCGGAGTTGAACCACTTCACAGTGCCCTGAGTCATCAAAAATCTCCATATGTAACACCAAAACAGGAAGCCACTTCGGCGACCCGGGTCAGCACCCGGACGGTTTGCTTCCTCGGCGAGGAGACACTACGCCCGCTGAAATCTGCGAGCGTGACTCATCACGAACACAAAAATCGAGACCATAAGCAGTAAAGCACACCTTGACCAGGGCGGACAAGCCATCTTCACCCGGGAGGGGTGAGCTATTCGCCACTCGCCGGACGCAGCCCCTCGGTGGCGAACGGCGAGCGCCAGGTGGCGTCCCGATCGGCGGCGACCACAGCGTCATCGTGGGCCTCTGAGCTGGCACTGAAGAGCACCGGTACGACGCCGGAGGACTTCCGCTGTTCGGATGCGTGCTGGTGATCGGTCACGTCGAAACTCCCCTCGTTCCCTGCCCGCTTCGGCGCGGGTCATGACCGTGATGGTGCCATGCGGCACCGACAGAAACCGGTTGTCTCCCGCCGGGACCCGGCCGGGAAGGTTCAGCGGCGAACCACCACCGGAACACCGTCAGGTTACCCGAGCCAAGGCCCTGCTACCACACGACATTCCCAGCTTTTCCGGAACGAAACAGAGCAAAACCGTTACTGGGCGGGAGGTTGCGGGCGCGCCTGCCCGAGCAGGGCCGAGAGCCGCACGTCCGGGGTCACGACATCGGGGTCCGTCCGCACGTCGATGACGCACGGCCGCTGCCGCACCAGAGCGCTGGCGATGATCGGCTCGAGCTCTTCACGATCGTCCACGGTGTACCCGGCCGCGCCCAGCCCACGCGCCCACGAAGCGAAGTCGGTCAACGGGATGGAGACCCCGGTGAGCCGGCCGTAGGTGCGCGCCTGGTGCATGGCGAGCGCGCCGTGGACGCCGTTCTGGAAGACGACCACCATGACCGGCGCCCGGTACCGGACGGCCGTTTCGATCTCCTGGCCGGTCATGAGCGTCCCGGCGTCCCCGACCATGGCCACGACGGTCCGCCGCGGCTCCGCGAGCTTCGCCGCAACGGCGGCCGGCACGGCGTAGCCCATGGCGGCGTTGCTCGGGCCGAGCTGGCTGCGCGGCGCCGTGAAGCACCAGTAGCGGTGCATGAACTGCGCGAAGTTGCCGGCGTCGCTGGTCACGATGGTGTCCTCGGGCGCGAGCTTCCGCAGCGCGCGGACGACGTCGACGGGGTGCACCCGCGTGTTCCCGCTGGTGTCGGGCGGGGTCATGAAGGTGTGGACGGCCGCGTTCGCCGCCGAAGCCCGCCGCGTCCTCGGCGACGCCACCTCTCGCAGCTCCCGCAGGAACGGCTCGACCTCGGAGTCGACGCGGAAGGTGAGCCCCCGCCGCTTCGGGCTGACGTCGATGCCGGTGCCGACCATGACGAGCGTCTGCTGCGCGGTCGGGTAGCGGTAGGCCTGCGTGGTCACCTCGTCGAGCTGGGTGCCGAGCGCGAGCACGAGGTCCGCGCGCTCGAGCGCGTCCAGCTGCCGCGCCGGGATGCCGAGCCCCAGGTGACCGGCGTACCGGGCGTGGTTTTCCGGGAAGGCGTCCTGCCGCCGGAAGGCGTTGTAGACGGGCAGCGCGAGCTCATCGGCGACGGCGATCAGCTCGTCCCGCGCCGACCGAGCCCGCCCGCCGACGATGACGACGGGGTATTTCGCCTCGTCGACCAGCTGAGCGACGGCGTCAGCCGAACGGCCCAGCGTCCCGGACGCCGGCGGCCGCACCCGCGCCATCGGCTTCGCTGCGTCGTAGGGCATCCCCCAGATGTCGCAGGGCACGCCGAGCACGACCGGCCCCGGCCGTCCTTCCTGCGACGTCGTCAGCGCGTGCGCCAGCAGCCCCGGCAGCCCGTCCGGGTCGGTCACCCGCACTGTCGACTTGGCGATCGACTCGAACATGGCCGTGAGGTCCGAGGTCGGCAGCTCCCCCGACGACGACCACACCGGCTCGATCGCCGGCGTCTCCAGCAGCACGACCATCGGCGTCTCGTCCTGGTACGCCGTTTGGACGCCGATGGCCAGGCTCGCCGCACTCGGCCCCCGGCTGGCGAGCAGCACGGCGGGACGTTCGGTGAGCTTCCCCTCGGCCTCCGCCATGAACGCCGCACCCGCGTCGTGGCGCGCCGAGACCAGCGTGATCTCCCGCTCCCGCTGCAGGGCGTCGAGCAGTTCCAGGAAGGACTCACCGACCACCGCGTACACGCGGCGGACACGCGCCTCGGTCAGGATCCGCACGGCCGTCTGGGCGACGGTCGCTCCCAGTTGGTATCTAATGAGGAGAGCTTAGGCGGGCACCGTTCAGTGCAGTCAAGTGATCTTCACCGAAACCGGACAAGGATAGGCCGAATGTCCGCTTTGACCGACTGCCAGCCGATCAAGGGAGCGAGGACCACCGACTTGGCCGCGACCGAACATGAAACTGTTTTTACTTATGGCGCACCGGCGTTGAAGTACGGCACCGGCGCCAGCGACGAGATCGGCTACGACCTCACCCAGTACGGCGCGCACCGCGTGCTCGTGGTGACGGATCCTCAGGTGGCCGCGACCGGCTGGCCCCGCCGCATAGCCGACGGCATCGCGGGCTACGGCATCGAGACCGAGATCTTCGACGGCGTACACGTCGAACCCACCGATGTCAGCATGCAGAAGGCGGTTGACTTCGCCCGGGGGACGGGTCCGTACGACGCCTTCGTCGCCGTCGGCGGCGGGTCCGCCATCGACACCGCCAAGGCCGCGAACCTCCTGACGAGCAACGACGGCGACCTGATGGACTACGTCAACGCCCCCGTCGGCGGCGGCCGCGCACCGGCCCAGCCGCTCAAGCCGCTGGTCGCGGTCCCCACCACCACCGGTACGGGGTCGGAGAGCACCACGGTCTGCGTCCTGGACGTGCTGTCGCTGCGTGTCAAGAGCGGAATCAGCCACCTGCGGCTGCGCCCGACCCTGGCCGTCGTCGACCCGCGGCTCACGGTCAGCCAGCCGCCCGGAGTGACGGCCGCCAGCGGCATGGACATCCTCTGCCACGCCGCAGAGAGCTACACCGCCAAGCCGTACACCGAGTTCGAGCGCAAGCGCCCGGAGCAGCGCGTGCCGTACTGCGGCTCGAACCCCCTGGCCGACATGTTCGCCGAGCAGTCCCTGCGGCTGCTGTCGTGGGCGCTCCCGGCTGCCGTGCGCGACGGTTCCGACCTCAAGGCCCGCGAGGCCATGGCCCTGGCCGCGACGTTCGCCGGCCTCGGCTTCGGCAACGCCGGCGTGCACATTCCGCACGCCAACGCCTATCCGATCGCCGGCCAGGTCAGGGATTTCCACCCGGACGGTTACCCGGGCGAAGAACCCATGGTTCCGCACGGCATGGCCGTCTCACTGACCGCACCCGCCGCATTCCGCTTCACCTTCGACGCGGCGCCGGACCGCCACCTGCGAGTCGCACGCCTCCTGGCGCCCGACTTCGAGTGGCCCGGCGACTTCGCCGACCACCTGCCCGCGGTGCTGATCGACCTGATGCGCCAGATCGGCATCCCGGACGGCATCGGTGCCGTCGGCTACACGGAGTCCGATGTGGACTCCCTCGTCGAGGGAACGCTCAAGCAGCAGCGCCTGCTGGCCACCGCGCCCCGCGAGGCATCCGCGGACGACCTGTCGGACATCCTGCGCGAGTCGGTGTCGCTGTGGTGAGCGAGTACCCACACTGGCAGACGATCCCGTTGCGCTGGAAGGACAACGACGTCTACGGGCACGTCAACAACGTGGTCCACTACTCCCTGATGGACACCGTGATCAACACGTGGCTCATCGAGCAGGGCGGCCTCGACATCGAAGCCGGGGCGGTGATCGGGCTGTGCGTCGAGTCGCACTGCGGGTATCACGCATCGGTGTCCTTTCCTGGCTCGCTGAGGGTCGGGTTGCGGGTCGCGCACCTCGGGAAGTCCAGCGTCCGCTACGAGATCGGGATGTACGCAGCCGACGAGTCCCTGGTCGCCGAAGGGCACTTCGTGCACGTCTTCGTCGACCGCGAGTCCCGCCGTCCGACACCGGTCTCCGGTAAGCTGCGGGAGGCGCTGGAGGCATTGCAGCCCGGATGACGTGCACCGCCGTCGTCTCACCTCCTCTTCGACAGTGCCGGTTCCGGGCTGTGTTTTCCTGTGCTTCCGATCATGCACCACGGCCCTGACAGAACGGCCCGATCGGACCGAGTTGTCCACAGGCAGCCCGGTCATCGTCGAGTTGTCCACAGATTCGCCGCGAGGGGTTCCACGCCCCCTCGACGGCGATAAGCTGAAGGCACATGAGATCGGTCCACAGTGGACGAGCTGTTTCCTCACCGGATCGGCTAGTAACACGGATGGCGACCTAGGCGTCGATCCGGTTGCGGCGGCAGAGTGGTGAGCCGACGGCTCGAGAGTGGTCCCGTACCCGTCGCCGGCAGGCGTCCCTGCGACGGTCGCGGCACCCGAGCACAGAAGTGGACCAACAGTGGTGGTCGCGCGTCCGCTTCCGGCAGACGCCCCGGGAGCGGACGCGCCACCGCTTTTTGTGGCCTGGTGGAGATCACGAAGTTGTCGCCGGTAGGCGCCCCGCCGACGACTGAAATCCCCACCGCGGAGGCCTGGTAGTGGTTGCGGCCCGTCGCCGGAAGGCGCCCCGCCGGCGGGCCGCGCCACTACCGCAGTCAACCGCCTCCCGACTCTGGGAGACAGGTCGCCGGCACCGGCCGTCGCAGTGCAGGCCGGGGGCGGCGAGCCTGCCCTACTCTTTCTCGGCGGTGATGACGGGCCGGCTCAGCGACCAGTGGCCGCAGAAGAGGGGGTGCTGCCCAGGAAGGGCAACACCTCCTTGCCATCGAAGAGCGAAGCAAGAGAAAGGAGAACTCCCGCCCCGCCGGTCTTGACGTCCATCGAGAGGCGCAGCAACCGGTTGCCCGGGAACGCGAGGCCGCCCTTGTACGGCACCGCGTACCGAGCCAGCCACGCCAGGTGCCGGTCGATCGCCGCCGCACGGCTCGGCTGCTCTGCGTCCGGGCTCGCGGCCAATGTGACCGCCAGCCCGCACCGGCCGTTGAGCAAGCCCGGGTGGGCGACGAACTCGCCGAGGCACGCCTCGCGTAAGGCGGGAAGGCTGTCAACGGCCTCTGCGGCCGGGAGATGCCGCGCCAGCTGCTCGGCGACCAGAAGGATCCCGGCGCTGCCGACACCGACGCAGGGCACCGTTCGGGCGGCGCCGTCTCGGACCTGCAGCGAGCCGTCGTCGACCTCGATGCATTCTTCGAGGTCGCGACACAGCGCCTGGTCGGCGAACGAGAGCCAGGCCGGCTCACCGGTGCGCTCGAAGAGCCGGATGAACAGCAGCGCCGGCCCGGACCAACCCGACAGCAGGCCGGCACGAGCCGAGTTGCCCGGCGGCGCCGCAGTCTCGAGCGCTTCGGCCAGCCGGACGGCAGTGGTCAGCGCCTGGCGGCCGTACTCGTTGTCCTGACGGACCGTCGCGAAGTGCAGCATGGTCAGCCCGATGCCGGCCAGGCCGCTCTCGAGGGAGTGGTCGCTCGTCTGCTCGACGAGCCGCGCAGTCGACGCCATCAGCTTGCCGGCTTGGTCGTGATACCCGAAGTTCTCCAGCACGTAGGCGATGCCGGAGCTGCCGTCGTAGAAGCCGGGCCGGGTCGGCGGCTCACGACGGACCGCGTCGATCAGCCAGCGTTCGTGCTCGGGGAAGCGGCCGGCACCGGCGACGTCGAGGGCGTGCAGCACGCCGGCAGCACCGACACCGAAGCACGCACCGCCGACGGCGAACTGTTCGATGTCCCCGGCGAACAGCCGGTCCTGGCGCGACAGGGTGGCGCTGGCCAGGATCGCCTCGACGATCTGCTTGCGGACGAGCGGCCAATCCGGTTTGTCGTGATCGAGCTCGGTGTGGGCCGATGCCCGCTCAGAGGGGACGTCACGCGGGGCCAGCACCGCGACCGCGGCGTCCGCGTATCCCTCGGGCAGCGCGAACCGGCGCTCTACGAAGTCGGCAATCCGGCGCAGCTTCGCCGGCGCGAGCTCGGCCAGTGGCGACGACGGCAAGAACAGCCACAGCCGCAACGCTGCGATCGCGTGCTCGTCGACCTCGAACCCAGTGCGGTCGGCCGGCGCACGGAAGCCGGGCGTGCCCGGGGCTGGGCGGTCGGCGCACTTGGCGTCGAATGCCGTGCCGAAGTCCGTCAGGAAGATGCGGTCGTGGTGGTCCTCGTCGATCAAGATGTTCAGGGGGTGCAAATCACCCAAGGCGATGCCGCGGGCGTGGACTTCCGCGATCACCTTCTCCACTCGCGCGACGATGTCCAGCGCGCGCCGCGCGTAGGCCGTGAGGTCGGCGGTCGTTGTCCTGCTCCTGGTCAGCGGGTAGTTGCGGGCCAGCCAGCTGGCCAGCGAAGTACCCGGCAGGTACTCCGTGGCCAGGTAGTGGCGCTCTGAGACGGTGAACTGCTCGACGACCCGCGGCACGCCCGGGATGCCGACGAGCCGGCCGAGCACTTCGTGCTCTCGGCGCAGCCGCTCGACGGCGTCGGTCCTCGCCTCGTCGAGACCCGCGTACGGTCGGGCCTCCTTGAGGAGGACTTGGTCGCCGCCCGCCTTGGGGTCGGCGAGGTAGCTGCCGCCGCCGTTCGATACGCGCAGTGGCCTCACCAACCTGTAGGGGATGCGGGCCGAGGCACCTCCTTGACGCGTGGGCGCGCTGCTTCGCAAACAGGCTGGGAGCTTGACCCAGTCGGGCACGGAGAACGCCGGTTCGCGCTTCTCGGGGACCAGTCGGCCGTCGGGCTTGCGGACCGCCGGGACACGGTTGCCGTTGTGTTCGACCCACTGGTCGGCGAATCCGCCGTAACGTACGTAGAGAGGGCCATCGCCGTACCGCAATCCACTCGGAATGCCTGGGCCGTGCTCACCCTCCAGCCGCGTTGACAGGGCGGTGAGCACTCGCTCGAGTTCGTTGTGGTCGACCGGGTAAATGGTGGCCAGTTCGACCCCGCTGTCGCCGGATGCGTATTTCGAATTCCGCGCGTGCAGCGTCACCAACGAGCGGAGGTGCTTGTAGGCGACCGCGTGCTCGAGGCAGCACTCACATACCTGCGCAAGGACCCGGCTTGCGTCGTCCAGACCTGCGGAGACGTGAATCTGCCAGCCCTGAGCCGGAAGAACGTGACCCACAGGGTGTGCTGTGCGCCACACGCCGCGGTCGGTGGTCATCCAGCCGGTGGTCGGCAGTGTCGTGGTGAGATTCTCGGCCGGCGCGCCGTTTTCCTGCTGTTCGTCGTAGAACAACGGGTCGGCGAAGCAAAATGCTTCGTAGCGCAGGTCCATCCGAGATACCCCTCCGTGCGATCCCCCGGACGCCACGGTCCTGGGACGATGAATATTCCCCCATGCCGGACAGCTCTGAGCCAATCCGCCAACCCGGCGGTTCAACTGGGCTATCCGAGGTAGGCAAAAAGGGCGTCTACCGGCCGGTAGTCGAACCCAGGGTGATTTTGTCCAGTCGGATCACCACACCATAGTGGCGTAACATGAAGATCCTTCCAGCATTTCCGCAGGTCCACCCAAGGACAGCTCCAAAAACTCCGCCAAATTGGCACAATGCCATCAAGTCCGGACCGTGATCTATTTTCCCGATGGAGCCCGAGCAGGTCAGGGGCACCGTGGCCGCACGATCACCGCGGTGGTCCACGCCACGCCCGCGGCACCTCGGCGGCCGGGCCCGCCGGTACCACGGAGTAAGTTGACGGCGGCGGACCGGAAGGAGGAACGGGTGATCTTCGGATTCGCCGTGACGGTCGCCGTGGCTGCCACGCTCGTCGCGCTCTGGAGCTTCGTCCAGTCGGCTCGGAACCGGCTTCCGGACAACCCGCTCCTGATCGCGCTCGCGGTTCTTGAGCTGCTGCTGGTCGTTCAGCTGGTGATCGGGATCGTGCTGCTCGCCGGCGGTGACCGGCCCGGCAGCCTGGCCACCTACCTGGCCTACCTGATCGGCTGCCTGGTCGTGCTGCCCGTCGGCGCTGCCTGGGCGCTGGCCGAGCGGAGCCGGTCGAGCACCGCCGTGCTCGGCATTGCCTGCCTGGCCGTTCCGGTGATGGTGCTGCGACTGAACGAGGTGTGGAGTGGAGCAACAGCGTAGGACGGCCAGCGGCCCCGGGCGGGTGCTCGTCGCCGTGTACGCGATCTTCGCGCTGGCCGCGACGTCGCGGGCCGGCGTCCAGATCGGCACGAAGTTCCACGAAGCCCCGCTCGCCTACCTGCTCTCGGCGTTCGCCGCGGCCGTCTACATCGTCGCCACCGTCGCGCTGGCCCGGCGTGGTGACGGCTGGTGGCGCGTGGCCCTCGTCGCCTGCTCGATCGAGCTGCTGGGCGTGCTGACGATCGGCACGCTGAGCCTCGTCGACGCGGCCGCCTTCCGGCACCCGACCGTCTGGTCCGTCTACGGCGAGGGCTACCTCTTCATCCCGCTGGCCCTGCCGGTCGTCGGGCTGTACTGGCTGCGGAAGACCGCCCCGGTGAAGGTCGCCGCCTGATCGTCGGCCCGCACGCAGCCGACAGGCACCAAGCGCGCAACTGCCCCCAAGCGCGCGGAACAGTACGGGAACTGCACGTAGCCCACTCCGGGAAATAAATACGGATTCGACCGGCGACTTTCGTCGGTTCCGGACATTCACCGGCAACTCGGACAATCTTCGAGTTCGGTCCCCACCGGCTTTCCCCCCACGCGGTTCTCCCCCGCGTGAAAAGGAGTGAGCGTGAAATTCGGCAAGTTCGTCCTGCTGGCCGCGAGCACCGCACTGGCCGTCGTCGGCCTCGGCGGTCCGGCGGCCGCCGACAGCACCCCGCAGGCCCAGCCGTCGATCATCGGCGGCAGCACCGCCACCAGCGGCCCCTGGGCCGCCCGGCTGTTCGTCAACGGCCAGCAGAACTGCACCGCGACGATCATCGCCCCGCAGTACATCCTCACCGCCAAGCACTGCGTCAGCAGCTCCGGCACCTACACGTTCCGCATCGGCAGCCTGGACCAGTCGAGCGGCGGCACGATGGCCACCGGCTCCACCATCACGCGCTACCCCGGCTCCGCCGACCTGGCGATCGTCCGGCTCACCACTTCGGTGAACGCCACCTACTCGCCGCTCGGCAGCGTCGGTGACGTCTCGGTCGGCCAGAACGTCTCCGTCTACGGCTGGGGCGCGACCAGCCAGTGCGGCTCCGAGATCAACTGCCAGTCGCGGTACCTCAAGGTCGCGACCGTGCGGGTGAACTCGATCAGCTGCAGCGACTACACCGGCGGCGTCGCCGTGTGCGCGAACCGCGTCAACGGCATCACCGCCGGCGGTGACTCCGGTGGCCCGATGTTCGCCTCCGGCCGTCAGGTCGGCGTCGCGTCGACCAGCGACCGGTCGAACAACACCGCCTACACCAACATCACGCGTTATCGCAGCTGGATTTCGCAGGTGGCCGGCGTCTGATTTCCCACGGGAAAGGGCCCGGCCGCGAATGGCCGGGCCCTTTTCCCGTCAGGACGTGGAAATGTCGTCGAGCTGTTCCGCGGCCGGCCGCACCGGGTAGAGGTCGCCGCCCGGCTCGACCGGCACTCGCGGCAGAGCCGTCCGCGCGGCGCGGTCGCCCGCGTCGGCCGCCGCGTGCAGGACGTCCAGTGCCGCGTACGGCCGGAAGTCCAGCTCCGGATACGGCCACGCCGGCTGCCCCTGCGTGGCTCCCGGGATCAGGAAGTCCACCGCGGCGAACAGCGTCGCTCCACTCGGGGCCGTGTAGTGCCACAAATCGACGCCGACGTGCTGGCCGATCTGCGCGAGCCGCGTCAGCGCGACCAGGTTGAACGCCGAGTAGTGCCAGCTGCGGGTCCGGCTCGTCTCCTGCGGCTGCAAGCCGCCGGCCTGGATCTGCGGGGCGATCCGCTTCGGTCCGGCGTCCCGGGCGATCGCCGCGGCCAGGTCCCGCTGTCCCGTGCCGAGGGCGAGCGCCGCGACGAGCATGTCGTAGAAGCTGCCGTGGTTGTTCTGGGCCTTGGCCTCGTCGGTCCCGTTCTTGCTGGTGCGGAGCCAGTCCAGGAACTGCGTGTACCAGCCGGTCATGCCGGCCTGGTCGGTCTTCGTCCAGCCGGGAGCGCCGGTGGCCAGGATCGCGGTGGCGTCCACGACCTGGCTCAGCGTGTAGGAGAACTCGATGATGCCGATGCCGCGGCCGTCCACCTTGCACGGGATGCCCTGGGCGAAGTTCATGTTCGGGTTCATCTTCGTGGCCGCGTCGAGGAACCACGTGCGCAGGTCGAGGGCCGCGCGCTGGGCGTACCGCGCGTCGCCGGTGTAGTACCAGGCGAGCGCGAGCCGGTAGATCGCGGCGAACGCCTGGCCGCGGTAGGCGTGGTCGGTGATCTCGTCGACGATCGGGTTGCGCTGGCCGTCGCGCTGCACGAACGGGCAGCCCCACGGGTTTTCCGCGGTCGGCTGCGTCGTCGGCCACCAGTAGGGCGCCAGGCTGAGGTAGTCGTGCTTGTCCCCGCTGGGCGGGACCTGTTTCTTCGCCGTGACGCTCCACGGCCCCGCCGTGAGGTCGGTTTTCGCGGCCGCGAGCAGGTTGTTCAACGCGGTGCGGGACGTCTTTTCCCCCACGAGCGCCGCGAACTTCGTGCGAAGCAGCTGCTTGCCGTCGAGGACTGCGGTGGCCGGCGCGCACACCGCCCCGATGACCGGGACGGTGCAGCCGGTGGGTCGCGACGCGGCCTCGGCCGGCGCGGCAACGGAAGCGACGAGGCCGAGCGCGGTGAGCGCGGCCACGACGGTGTGGCGGAAAACCATGTCCGCTCCATTCACAAATATGAACATCAGACCTGTGAGTGAATGGAGGGTACGCATGTGAACGTGCCCGAAGCAATGCCTGGTTCAGACCACCAAGTCAGCCGGTGAAGTCGCGCGGCCGGAAGAAGGCGACGAGCCGGGCGGTGCGGAGCGCGTCCCAGGGATCCGTCGTCGCGAGCACGGCCGCGGCGCCGGTGGGGAACTTGGTCTGGACCGGCAGGGTCTCGTCCCCGTGCCCGGCGAGGTGCAGGGTCAGGTCGCTGACGCCGGGCTCGTGCCCGACGAGCGCGAGCGTGGTGACGTCGGACGGCGTCCGGCGAGCGGCGGCCAGGAACTCGGGGACGTCGGCGCCGTAGAGGTCGTCGTCGTACTCGATGGGCGGCGGCGCGGGCAGTTCGTCGCTCACGCGCAGCCAGGTTTCCCGGGTGCGCCGCGCGGTGGAGCAGACGACCAGCCCGGGCACGTGCCCCTCCGCCGCGAGCCACCGGCCGAGCCTCGGCGCGTCACGGAGGCCGCGCGGCGCGAGCGGCCGCTCGTGGTCGGGCAGGCCCTCCGACCAGTCCGACTTCGCGTGCCGGACAACGATGAGCCACCTGGTCGCGTCCATGCCCGCCACCCTAACGGCGAAGGGGCCCTGGAGCGGTTCGCTCCAGGGCCCCGATTTCGCTCAGCCGAGGCCGAAGCCGAAGCCGATCACTACTGGAGCGGCAGGCCCAGCACCGAGATGCGCGGCTGCTTCACCGGCGACAGCAGGCTGCTGCCCGCCGCCCCGGACACCACCGGAACCACCGGCACGTCCGCCCGCGGCGCGCTGGGCACACCCGGCAGCGCGACGTGGGGCGACGTGACCTGCGGCAGCACACTGCCACCGAGCAACCCGGACACCGAAGACACCCCGGGCACCGACGGGCTGTCGCTGCGCGACTCGTGCCCGGTGGCACCGGCCACGGTGGCCGGCAGACCGCCGAGGGTCTTGCCCGACGCCGAGCCCAGTGCGCCGGTGGTCTGGCCGAGGACCTGCGCCGAGCCGTTGCCGAGCAGCTCCATCGCGCCGCCGAGGCCGTCGGCGCCGAGGCCCGGCGCGTCGGTCCGCGCCGAGACGTCGTCGCGAGCCAGCGGCGACACCCCGCCGAGCGCACCGGTCAGGTCGAGCTCCACCGGGATGTGCGCGGCTTCGGTCCGGCCGACCACGACGTCGGTCGTGTCGGTGCCCGTGTTGAGCACCTCCGCCAGGACCGGGACCGTCACGTTCTTCACCTGCGGCACCAGGCCCACCGGGACCTGCACCGCCGGCGTCGCCGTCGGTGTGCCGCTGACCTGGCTGTCCACCGTGCTGTCGACGTGGTTGTCCACCGTCGACAGCGCACCGACGCCCCAGCGGAACACCTCGGGGTCGGCCGCGACCGGCACGTCGAGCAGAGCGCCGCTGAGCCCACCGCTGCCGGCCGTCGTCTCGTCGCCGCCGTCGGTCGCCGTCACGTCGTTCTGGACGTCGTTCGCCGCGGACCCGATGGCGGAGATGCCCAGGCCGTAGACCTGCGGCATCGCCTGCGGGTCGGCCGAGAGGATGTCACCCGAGAGCGCGCCGCCCGTGCCGTCGGTGACGATCGGGCCACCGGAGACGAGGTCGTCGGTGTTCTCGGTGTGGTTGGCCGTGGTGGCCATCAGCGAGATCGACTGGCCGGTCGCCTGGACCAGCGGCTGGATCGGCGCGGCGACGGCGTCACCGGCGATCGCACCGTCCACACCGGACGTGTACGTGGTGCCGCCGGCGTGCGAGCTGATGTCGTTGTCCGCGTCGGTGACCGCGCCCCCGATCCAGGACACCGCCCAGCTGCTGACCTGGCCGGCGCCGCCGATCGGGGCCTCGACGACGTTGCCGGCCACCGCGCCCTGGTCGCCGTCGGCGTAGTTCGGGGCGCCGGAGGTGAACTCCGTGACGTTGGTGCCGGTCGCCTCGGCCAGGCCACCCCACGTGGCACCGATCGTGTTGACCTGCACCGGC
The DNA here is from genome assembly GCF_002155975.1 of Amycolatopsis kentuckyensis. Taxonomy (GTDB): domain Bacteria; phylum Actinomycetota; class Actinomycetes; order Mycobacteriales; family Pseudonocardiaceae; genus Amycolatopsis; species Amycolatopsis kentuckyensis. Next base: position 18,298 of record NZ_MUMI01000024.1, on the reverse strand, counting down.
AGCGAGCCGGCCTGGTCGACGATGTTGCCGGAGACGGCGCCGCCCTTGCCGGTCGCCGAGTCGGCGCCGCCCGCGTGGACGTGGGTGAGGAAGTCGCCGTGGCTGGTCGGGTTGCCGCCCCACGCCCCGGCGATGTTCATCACCTGGGCGCCGATCGCTTCCGGCGCGGTGACGATGTTGCTCGAGACCACACCGCCGTCGTCGTCGGTGTTGTTGTCCCCGCCCGAGGTGAGGCACTTGTGCTCGGTCATCGTCGAGGTCGGGATGCCGCCCCACGCGTAGGCGCCGTTGAGCACCTCGACCGGCGTCGCCAGCGGCGCGTCGACGAGGTTGCCCGCCGCGACGGCGTTGTTGCCCGAAGTGCCCTGGAAGCCACCCGCGACGACGTTCTCGGCGTTGGAGCAGGACGAGGTCGGGATGCCGCCCCACGCGCCGGCGTTGCAGATGACGTCGGCGTCGCCGGCCAGCGACGGGCCGACGATGTTGCCGCCGCCCACGGAGTCGTCACCGTGGTCGTAGGTGTTGCCGCCGACGACGGAGTCGACCGTGGTGTAGCACTCGGCGGTGGAGATGCCGCCCCAGTCGCCCGCGGTGCCGCAGACCTGGGCCGGGAGCGTCGCCGGCACGTCAGCGACGGTGCCGCCGACGATCGAGGCGTCGCCGTCGGTCACCTGGCCGCCGCCGGCGTGCGCGGTGTTCTCGTGCGTGCAGTGGGTGGACGTGATGCCGCCCCACGCGCCGGTGTTGCAGGAGGCCACGACGGGCTCCGCGACCTGCGGGTGCGCGATCGTCCCGCCGGCGACCGAGCCTTCGCCGCCGGTGTAGACGTCGCCGCCGGCCGTCGAGTCGACGAAGCTGGCGCCCATCGCGTCGGCCAGGCCACCCCACGCGGCGGAGTTGTGGTTGCCGGTCACCGGCAGCGCGACCGGCGCGTCGGCGACGGTGCCGCTCGCCACCGAGTGGTCGCCGTCGGTCGCGTCGCCGCCACCGGCCTGCGCGGAGTAGTCGTTGGCACAGGTGGTGCCGGTGATGCCGCCCCACGGACCGGTCGTGCAGTTGACCTCGACCGGGCCGGCCACCTGCGGGTGGACGACGCTGCCGGCCGCCAGCGCGCCGGTGCCGTCGGTGACGAGCTCGCCGCCCGCGACCGAGCCGACGTTGTTCTCCGAGTTCGCGAAGGCCTCGCCGCCCCACGCGCCGGCCGTGCCGAGCACGTTGACCGGCAGGGCCACCGGGGCCCCGGCGGCCGTGCCGCCGCCGACGGACTTGACGCCGTCGGTGACCGTGCCACCGCCGGCGTTCGCGTTGAGGTTGTTCACGGAGTCGGCGTGGGTGAGCCCGCCCCAGGGGCCGGAGGTGCCGTTCACGGCGACCGGAGCCGCCGCGCCCGGGGTGAGCGCGGTGCCGCCGGCCAGCGAGCCGGCGCCGGCCGTGGTCGCGTACGGCCCGGCTTCGGGAGCGCCCCGCAGGACGGATTCGGACGTGCCGGCCTCGGCGAGAACGGTGTTGACCGTGTTCGCGGTGGCCTTGCCGCCCCAGGCGGCCGCGGTCCCGTCGACCTGGGCCGGCACCGCCAGCGGAACCCCGGCGACGGTGCCGGAGGCGACGCTGTCCGTGCCGCTGGTGGCCAGCTGACCGGGCGAGTGGGCGCCCTGGGTCGTGGTGGTGTTGACCGTGCCGGTGCCGCCCCAGCCGGCGGCGGTGTTGTTGACGCCGATCGGCAGCGCGCCCTGGACCGCGGCGATGGTGCCCGAGACGACGCCGTTGTCGCCGTTGGTCGTGACCGGGCCGCCGACCGTGCTGTCCTGGTTGGCGAAGCCGTCGACGGTCGCGTTGGACAGCGTGCCGAAGGCCAGGTTGTTGACCCCGATCGGAGCCGTCACCGGCGCGGTGACGACGTTGCCGGCGATCGGCTTGCCCTCGCCGGTCGTGGTGATCGGGCCGCCCTGCTGGTGGATCTGCTGCGAGTCGTTGACGACGTGGGAGTCGCCGCCCGCGCCGACCGCCCAGCCCGTGATCTGGACCGGAGCCGAGACGTCGGGCTTGACGACGTTGCCCAGCAGAGCGCCGGCGAGCGGCTTGCTCGAGTCGTGGAGCACCGTGCCGGTGGTGATGTCGGCGTCGGTGTCGAGCGGCAGCGGCGCCTCACCGGCGGGCGTGCCGAGGTTGATCTTGCGGATCTGGATCGGCACGGACGCGCCACCGTCCAGCGGCGACGGGGCGAGGTCGGGGTTGACCTGCTCCTCGGCGGACGCGATGCCGGTGCCCAGCATCATCAGGCCGCCGGCCAACATCGCGGACTGCAGCCCGCGCTTGGCCCAAGGATGCATCAGTCGTTCTCCTGTTCGTGTTCTTCGCGGCTTCTGCCGGGAGTTGGGTGGGGGGACGAAAACGTCAGTCAGCGGCCTGCGCGCGGCGCCGGGCGGACCGGACGAGCACAACGCCCAAAACGAGGCTGACGACACCGAAGACAATCCACCACGTCAGATTCGCTCCGGTCGTCGCGAGCAGTCCGCCGCCCCCGACGACGCCGCCGATTCCAGGTCGATACACGATTTTTTCTCCGATTTTTCACATGACCGCGTCGCGCACGACGCTCACCGACGCACGCCGCACCGCAGGAACCGCGAATGAATTGATCAAGACAGTATCGGCGGCGCGACAAAGGGCGCAAACGCGGCGCTCCAGGTACACCTGATAGTGGGGTTTGAGTCGGCCGCCAGCGGTTACCGGCCCGAGTTGGTCACAGCCAAAACCGTTGTACCCCCTGAACAACGGACGCCTGAACGGGTGATCAACCCCGCCAAGAAGTGCGCAGCGCAACCCGGTTATCGTGCGCGTCGGCGCCCTGATTCTTCTTCCCCGGAGCGACGTAATGAGCCTGTCGTTATTGCTGAGCTTCACGCAGGCGTTCGCGATTGTCATGAGCGCGGCGTTCGTCCTCTACGTCTGCGCGATCATCGTGCCCTACCTGCGGCACCGACCCACCTGGCCCGGCGATCCGACACTGTTCCAGTGGCATTTCTTCGTGCCGTGCCGGGACGAAGAACAAGTCATCGGCGACACCATCCGGTACCTGCGGACGCGGTTCCGGGCCGCCCACGTCTGGGCGATCGACGACCATTCCGACGACCGGACCCTCGACGTCGTGCGCCGGCTCCAGAGCCGGCGGGATCCCCAGCTGCACGTGGTCGCCCGCCGCCGTCCCCACGCCCGCACAGGCAAAAGCGACGCGCTCAACGCCGCCTACCGGGCCCTGCGCGCGTGGGTCGGCCACCACGACGACGGCGCGAACACGATCGTCGTCGTGGTCGACGCGGACGGCAGGCCGGCGTGGAACTGCCTGTACGTCTGCACGGCGCCGCACCTCTTCGGGGACCCGTCGGTGGGCGCGGTCCAGATCGACGTCCGGATGGGCAACCGCGGCACGGCGCCCGGGGCGGGCAACGGCTTGCGCCGCAGGTTCGGCCGCGCGCTGGTGCGCATGCAGGACCTGGAGTTCCGCACGGCGATCGCGGCGATCCAGATGTCCCGTGGCCACACGGGAACGATCGCGATGGGCGGCAACGGCCAGTTCACCAGGCTGTCCGCACTCGATTCGATCGCCGGCCCCCAACGCCGACCTTGGCGCGGCTCGCTGCTCGAAGATTTCGAACTCGGAGTCCACCTGCTGACGGCGGGCTGGAAGACGGGTTTCAGCGTCGACACGCACGTCGACCAGGAAGGCCTGTACAGCATGCGGCGGTTCCTGGCGCAGCGCACCCGCTGGAGCCAGGGCACGATGCAGTGCGCGCGGTACGCCCGCCGGATCTGGAAGTCCCCGCACCTGACGACGTTCGGCGCGGCGGAGATGCTCTACTACCTGGCCCAGCCGTGGATGCAACTGCTGGGCAGCGTGGTGTACCCGATCCCGTTGGTGCTGTTGACGATCCACGCGGTCACCGAGCCGGCGGCGGTGTGGGCGTGGTTCACGGGCGGGGCGTGGAAGTTCCTGCTGATGTACGGCATCGCGGGGTTGCTGCCGTTCCTGATCTGGGGGCCGGTTTACCGCAAGCACTGCGAGCCTCGATCGGGGCCGTTGCGCGGAATCGCGTACGGGCTGGGATATGCGTGTTACATCTACACGTTCTACATAACAGTGTGGCGGGCGGTGTTCCGCCTGATCCGGGGGCGCAACGGGTGGGCGAAGACGCGGCGGAACACCGAGCAGCCGAACACCAAGGTGGTGGCGCTGGACCGTTGACCTCGGCTTTCGAATGCTCCGAGGATCCACCCGACATCGGCGCGACTAACCCGATAGGGTGACCCCCCAACAAAGTTGATCTAGCGGATCTGGGGTGGTTCACGTGGGCAAAATCCGGCGTCTGGCAACGATCGCAACCGGTGTCGTGGCAACTGTGACCATGGCGGCCGGGCCGGCTTCGGCGGTCACGTCTTCGGTGGACCTCCCCGAGGGGATGACCGCCAGCTACTTCGTCGTCGATCAGGAGACCGGCCAGACCTTCGGCTCCGACGAGCACCAGCAGTACCGCTCGGCCTCCCTGGTCAAGCTGTTCATCGCGCTCGACTACCTCGAATCCCACGGCCCCGACTACGAGATCCCGGCCGACGACCTGGCGCTGCTCGAGCCGATGCTGCGCTCCAGCAACGACGACGCCGCCAGCACGCTGTGGGTGCGCGACGGCTGGGAAGAGATCGTCAAGCGGATGGTCGCCAAGATCGGTCTCACCGACACCGCGCCGCCCGCCAGCCGCGGCAAGTGGGGCTACACGGCGATCAGCGCCGCGGACATCGCCAAGACCTACCAGTACATCCTGCACGACGCGAACCCGAAGTACCGCGACTTCATCATGGGCAACCTGGCGAAGTCGACCAAGTGCGGTTCGGACGGTTTCGACCAGTCGTTCGGCATTCCGAGCGCGGTGCCCGGCCCGAGGGCGGTCAAGCAGGGCTGGTCCGGCTTCGGCGCCGCGCCGGCGCCCGGTCAGGAATGCCAGGAGACGGACGCCAATGTGCTGCGCGTACTCCGCTCCCCGGAGGTCAAGGCGGCCACCGCGATCGCGTCCAGCGGCGAGGGCACGGTCAGCGACAAGAGCACGTTCAGCGTCCAGGACATCGACCTGACCAGCCGCGCGATGCACACGAGCGGCACGGTGGGCGAGGGCAACTGCAAGATCGTCGTGGTGCTGACCCTGGAGCCGACCACGCTGTCCTGGCAGGACTCCGCCGCCCGGATCACGAACCTGACCCGGGACGTCTACCTTCAGTCCGCGCTCTGAGAGACGGCCCCGCCGCGATCCTCGGGTCGCGGCGGGACTGCTCGCGGAGCGGGTCCTTCAGTTCGGCATCCGGTTGAGCCCTGCGGACGATGCGGTCGAAGACCCGGGCCGGCAGGACCGCTCGCCCTAGCTGCGCGGTCCGGTGCCGTGCAGGAGGGTGTCGATCACCAGCGTGGCCAGCTCGTCCGGGTCCTGGGTGTCCGGCTTGTTGATGGCTTCGCCCAGCAAGGCGTAGTACACCTGGCGCGCCCAGTCCAGGTCGGCGTCGGGACCGAGGAGTCCTTCGCGCCGGGCGCGGACCATCAGGTCGACCGTGTGGCCGTCGATCTCTTCCCACAGCGCGGCCGCGGCGCTGGTGTGGGCATTGGCGTGGCTGAGGGTGAACCGCCACGTGCTCTTGACGCGCAGGACGTTCGCGGTCACCCGGTGCAGCGCGACGAGCGCGGGCGCGGCGGCCGGACGGGCGTCTTCGATCGCTTCGATGAGCTGCTGCTTCGCGGAAAGGGCGAGTGCCTCCAGGAGCGCCTGCCGGTTGGCGAAACGGCGGTGGACGGTGATCCTGGTCAGCCCGGCCGCCTCGGCGATCTGCTCCATCGAAGCGCCGGCGTCCTCCGCGAGGACCCGCTCGGCCGCCTCCAGAATCGCGCGCACACTGCGCTCGGCATCCGCCCGCAGTGCTCGGCCCATGGCTGTCTCCTGTCTCTGTCGCGACTCGGCCGCAGGTAGAGGATACGCGAACGCTACTTGTCCCTCCTTATCTGATACGTCCGTGTTGCAGCTAACGGACCTAAGTGATACTTTGGTGAAACCGATCGAGGGTCTCGCTGCACCGGTACGGCGCAACGCCGGCGAGGCTCGACGGGTTCGCGCGCCGGAGATGTCACCGGCCTGACGCAAGGAATTGCCATGCCCTCACCCGAATTTCGTGCCCGTGTCTCCCGGCGCCTCGCCGTGGCAGTGGCCGCCGTGTCGCTCGCCGCTGTCGCCGGCGCGGCACCGAGCGCGGCGAGCGCCGTCAGCGACCACCCGCGCACCACGGCCACGACCGCCCCCAATCTGCGCGTCACGGCCGCCGACGGTGTCACCTACCAGTACCGCCGGTTCGGCAACCCCGGCGCCGGCCGCGTTCCCCTGGTCTTCTTCCAGCACTACCGCGGCACCCTGGACAACTGGGACCCCCAGCTCGTCGACACCATCGCCGCCAAGCGCGAAGTCATCCTCGTCGACAACGCCGGTGTCGGTGGCTCCACCGGCACGACGCCCAGCACCGTCCAGCAGATGAGCCTGGACGCCATCGGCTTCGTCGACGCGCTCAAGCTGTCCCGCTACGACCTGTTCGGCTTCTCCCTCGGCGGCGAGGTCGCGCAGGAGGTCGCGCTGCGCCGCCCGTGGCAGGTCCGTCGCGTCGTGCTGGCCGGCACCGGCCCCCAGGGCGGGGTGGACCAGCGCGCGTCCGACCCCAAGGTGCTGGAGGGTGCGCTGAGGGACAACCCCGGCCCGGCGGACTTCCTCTTCCTGTTCTTCAAGAACACCGCGTCCAGCCAGGCCGCGGGCGCGGAGTTCCTGCAGCGCCTCGGCGGGCGCACCACCGATCGCGACGCCCCGGCCAGTCTCGCCACCCGCGACGCCCAGCTCACCGCGTGGTCGGAGTGGGGCATCCCCGACAAGTCCAAGCTGGTGCGCCTCGCCGCGCTGTTCCAGCCGGTCCTGGTCGCCGACGGGGAGAGCGACATCCTGATGCCGCCGGCGAACTCCCGCCTGCTGGCCAAGGGCCTCCCGAACGCCCAGCTGCACCTCTACCCGGACGCCGGCCACGGGTTCCTCTTCCAGTACGCCGTCACGTTCGGCACCGAGGTCAACACCTTCCTCGACCGCTGAGAAAAACAGTCAGGAGTCCACGATGACAACGAACAAACCAGTAGCCCTCGTCACGGGCGCGTCCTCCGGCATCGGGAAGGCCGCCGCCCTGGCGCTGGTCGAAGCCGGCTACGACGTGGTCGGCACCAGCCGCGACGCGTCGAAAGCCGCCCCGCTGCACGGAGTGAGCTTCATCGATCTCGACGTGGCCGGTGACGAGTCCGTCGCCGCCGCGGTGGGGCAGGTGATCGAGCGGTCCGGCCGGATCGACGTCCTGGTCAACAACGCCGGGTTCGGCTCCGGCGGTGCCGCCGAGGAAAGCTCCATCGCCCAAGACCAGCACGTCTTCGACATCAACGTCTTCGGTGTCATCCGGATGACCAAGGCCGTCCTGCCGCACATGCGCGCCCAGGGCCGCGGGCGGATCGTCAACATTTCTTCGATCGTCGGGTTCATCCCGATGCCCTACATGGCCGTCTACGCCGCGTCCAAGCACGCGATCGAGGGCTACTCGGAGTCCCTGGACCACGAGGTCCGCGAGCACGGTGTGCGGGTCCTGCTCGTCGAGCCCGCCTGGACGAACACTTCCTTCGAGGCCAACGCCACCCAGCCCGACCACCCGCTGCCGATCTACGCCCGGCAGCGGCGCGCCTTCGAGCAGCAGATGGCCGAAGCGGTGAAGAACGGCGACGACCCCACCGTCGTGGCCAAGGCCGTTGTCGCGGCCGCGACGGATGCCAAGCCGAAGCTGCGCTACGCCGCCGGGCAAACGGGCCGCGTCCACACCCTGCGCCGCTTTGCCCCGGCCCGGATCTTCGACCAGCAGATCCGCAAGCTCAACCGGCTGCCCGCATGAGCACCTCACCGGCGGACACGGCCGAAACCCGGTTCGTGGCCGGTCCTTCCGCGACGTTCGCCTACCGGCGCATCGGCCCGCGCGGCGGCGTCCCCCTGATCCTGCTGAACCGGTTCCGGGGCACCATCGACTGGTGGGACCCGCAGTTGCTGGACCACTTGGCCGCCGAGCACGACGTGATCGTGTTCGACGACATCGGAGTCGGCTACAGCACCGGCACCCCGCGCGACTCCGTCGAGGGGTTCACCGACGGCGCCATCGAGTTCATCGAGGCGCTGGGCCTGCCGCGGGTGGACCTGCTCGGCTGGACCCTCGGCGGCCTCGTCGCCCAGTACCTGACCCGTCGCCGGCCCGACCTGGTCCGCAAGCTGATCCTCGCGGCCAGCAACCTGGACGGCCGGGTACCGGGCGCCCCGGACCCGGACCCGAAGGTGCGGGCCGTCCTCAGCCGGCCCGAGGTCGGCCCCGACGACCTGGTTTCCCTGTTCTTCCCCGACACCGACACCGGACGCGCGGCCGGGCACGCCCACCTCTCCCGGGTCGCCCGCCGGCTCGCCACCGGGCGCCCCGAGGTGTCCGAGACGGCGGGCGCAAACCAGTTCGCCGCGATCGGCAAGAGCGCGGCGATCCCGTTCGACCGGACCCGAGCGGACCTGGAGGCCATCACCCACCCCGTGCTCTACGCCACCGGCATGCGCGACGCCATGATCCCCGCCCTCAGCGCTTACGTCGCCGTCCAGCACCTGGCCGACGCCACCCTCGTCATCTACGGCGACGCCGGCCACGCCTTCCTCTTCCAGCACGCCAAGGACTTCGCCATCCAGGTAAGCGCTTTCCTCGCCGCCTGAACCCGTCCAGCAAAGGAAAACCCATGGCACAGTTCGCCATCCACACCGTGACGCCGAAGATCCGCAAGGTCACCTTCACCAACCCACCCGTGAACGTCGTCGGCGCGGACACCGTCGCCGAACTGTCGGAGGTCGTCGACGAGCTGAGCCAGGACGAAGAGGTCCAGGTCGTCATCTTCGACAGCGGCACGCCCGGCTACTTCTTCAACCACGCCGACCTCGGCCAGGTCCCCGAGCTCCTGGCATTGACCGGCGCCGGTTCGACGCCGCTGTTCGTCGACCTGTCCCTCCGCCTGACCCAGGCTCCGTTCGTCAGCATCGCCGCCATCCGCGGGCGGACCAGGGGCGGCGGTGACGAGCTGGCCCTGGCCTTCGACCTGCGCTACGCCAGCCGCGAGCACGCGTTCTTCTGCCAGCCCGAGGTCGCGATCGGCATCGTCCCGGGCGGAGGTGGCGGCGACCGCCTGCCTCGGCTGCTGGGCCGGGATCGCGCGCTGGAGGCGATCCTCACCAGCCAGGACTACGACGCCGAGCGCGCCGAGCGGTACGGCTGGGTGACCCGAGCCGTCGCCGACGCCGAACTCGACGACTTCGTCACCACGATCGCGGCGCGCATCGCCTCCTTCGACAAGGCGTCCGTTCTGGGCGCCAAGACCCAGATAAACCGGGCCACCCTGCCGCCGGAGGCCGACGTGCGCGCATCGTGGGCGGAGTTCGCCGAATCGGTGACCTGGCCGGGGTTCCAGGCACGGGTGCCGCGGCTCGGGAAAGCCATCGCCGAGATCGGGCTCGAGGAGATCGAGCGGGACCTGGGCCACTACGCCGGCCTCATCAACGAGCAGGAATGACAGCCTTCCGGCGGCGGCCACCGTAGTCCTCCTTTCTACGGTTTGCGGTTACCAGCCAACGGGACCGAGGCGATCGATGAAGATCCCGGTCGGCCCGTCGGCGCCGAGCGTCGCGAGCTTGATGATCGGGTCGGTGCCTTCGGTGACCGTCAGCTGGCCGGTGTGGTTGTTCATGTCGGTTGCGGTGTACTTGCGGTTGACGACCTCGCCGGGGGTGATGGCGTTGAACTTGATGTGCGGCAGCGCCTGGGCGTACCGGACGGTGATCATGTTCAGCGCCGCTTTCGACGAGCTGTAGGCGAGTTCGTGCATCTTCGAGACGGGCTGCGTCGGATCGGCCATGACCGCGAAGGAACCGCCACCGCTGGACACCATCACCACCCGCGGATGGTCCGCCGCTGCCAGCAGGGGCAGGAACGCGTGCGTGATCCTGACCGGCCCGTAAACGTTGGTGTCGTAGACGGAATGGATCTCGTCGGCCGTCGCATCCGCGGGCGGGACGGCGTTTCCGGGTGCACCGGCGTTGTTGATCAGCACATCCAGCCGGTCGGTGTGCTTCCGAACGAGCCGCACGGCCTCGGCCACCGACTCGTCGGAGGTCACGTCCAGCGGGACCAGTACGACGTTCGCGCCACCCGCAGCGAGCTTGTCGGCGGCCGCTTGGCCCCGGCCTTCGTCCCGTGAGCCGAGGAAGATCGTCCAGCCCCGCTCCCCGAGCCGCCGGGCCGATTCGAAACCGAGTCCCTTGTTGCCTCCGGTGATCAACACGGAGGTCTGTTCTTTGTTCGTCATGCCCACCAGACACCGCGTTCCACTGGGCTGTGACCGCGTGTGAACGACCTCACAGTCGGGGAGCTTCGGCTTGAAGGGACCCGCTGCGCCGCCACCACGACGCCGGCCGTGACCCGCTGTTCGGCGACGCGGTCGGATACCTGTTCCTCAACGCACTCGGTCAGCCGATCCGACGCGCTGGTCAGAGCGCTACGAGAGCCCGCCCAAGATCGCGTCGAAGCTCGCGAGGTCCACAGACACGAACATCCCCGCTGGTCAGCAGGGATGTCGATCGAGTGGGCCGCCTGGGGCTTGAACCCAGAACCTACGGAGAATAAGCCCAGGTCAGCGGCTAGTTCTCGTCATCTGTCGATACCAGTCTTCACCTGTATGAACGTCCGCGCCAAATGATCATGCTTGGTCGCTGGTTCTCGTCGTTCTGCGTCGTTTCCCGGGGGAAAACCGGGGAGATGATCATGCCCGCTTCACGGCCTCGTGACCGGCCCGTGCCTCCTCACCCTACCGCCCACACCTCCCCCCGCCATCCCGATACGAAGCCAGCACGCGGCCGGGGGCGTCGGGTCAAGGCACGCCTTCCAGCCTTGACTCGACGCCTCCGGCCGTTGTCACGATCAAGCTTCGGGATGGTGCTTACCGCCGAACGGGCGTAACGCGGTCAGGTCCGACGGCGACCCGGGTTGTACGACTCATCGGCGAGGGAGGCTCGACGTTGACTGAAGGGCTCAGACGCGCCGTCGGCGGGCGGCGCTGCGCAGCTGCACCGAAGGCGGCCACGCCGCCCAGCCGGTCGGCAGAGCGGAGCGGAGCCGGCCGTGCTGGGCACGGGCGTGGTCGCCAACGGGAGCAGTTACGCCAAGCGACCGACGCGCCGCCCGACGGCGCGCCCTTGATCCCATAGAGCCAAGTTCGGCAAGCATGCCACCTACTTGACGTCATTTTTCAATTAAGGACTTAGGTTGACTACCTCAGAAAAGAACTCTGCGAAGAGAAGAGTTGCAGGCGGAGAAAATGTCCCAGTCGAATCACTTGATGAGGTAGTCTCAGAGACACTCGCCACGGTTGCCCGTGCACAAAACTCCGTCCTGCGAATGAAGCGCAGGATCGATTCGCGACGAAGCAACGATGACGTTTATATCGTCGGGCAAGGCGACGTGATATTGAAGAGTCTTGAGAGGGCAGAGCAGTCGCTACGCTCGATCCGACTCAGTGGCGTAAATTCGGCCGCAGTTAAAACTATTCAGAGATTCAGCGACCTGGCAAGCCAACAAGCTCAGACAATTAGCAGCATGGAGGTCATTACCTGGGAGTCCGTCAGTCCGCCGCTATCCAAACTGAACGAGTACTCTAGCAAGATCGAGAATGTTGCATTTGCACTACTCCGTGATGCCCTAGGAGTATCCGAGGACACTCGACGCGATCTTTCCGAACTTGCCCTGCATGCACGGCATTCATCCGCGAGGCTTGAAGAGTCCATTAGCCGAACAAACGCAGACATCAAGGACCTTCACGACCGAGTCACAAGAGAGACGCTTCACATCTCGTCCCTCGGTGATTCTCTCCAAGATATGCGCAACTCTCAAATGGAAGCCTTGAATGCGTTTCTCTCCGAGTTTCAACGCGAGAAGACTGTCGCGCTAGCGAAATCCCAAGAACAGGTCGCAGAAGCGATCGAGGCGATCCGAAGCGGGGAAGAATCCAAGTCAAAGGATCACCTCTTGCAACTCGAAAAGCTCGTTGATTCAGCGAAGCTTGCAGCATCAATGGTCGCTAACGACAAAATTTCTAAATACTACTCTGAGTCTGCCGAGGCGGAGACAAAGTCTGCACGAAAATGGACGTGGATTGCCCTTATTACCGGCTTTCTAATTTCTGGCTTGATCGCGACAATCATCATCATCTCGATCTACAATCCCACAGAAAGTACCTTTGCTTCGATAATTAGGGTTCTTGCACCGCTGATCGGCGGACCGATGTTTATTTATGCCACACTGGAATCGCGAAACCATCGACGTCGAGCATGGAAGCTGACCGACTCGGCGATCACTCACAGCACAATTGGAGCAATGATCGCGCCACTACCAGAAGCAATGCAGCATTCCTTGCTCCTGCAGGCCGCGCAAAAGATGTACGTTGCCGACAAGTCCGGATCCAACAGTGAGCCTTCCTCATTGAAAATTCCCGCTAAGTCCGGAGATGAACCAACGCTTGACACCGAGAACAACTAGCCGTCAGCGAACGTCCATCACGTAGCGAAGTTCGTAACGATCTGCCGGGAGCAGAATATCGGCTGTCTCCACTGCGAAGTCGTCCTCGGCGCCAAATCGGTCGGCAACTCGGAAGGTTTGCGCAATCTGGACAACTGGCCGATTCGCCGGGATGTCGAGAAGCTTGGCCTACTCAGCCGTCGGTGTGCGGATGTCCAGGCGTTCTTCGACCTGGTTGACCTCGTGCCCGATGGTCGAGAACCGGTCGACGATGCCCTTGTCGGCGTGCGGACCCTCGTGCGGCAGCTCGATGTCCATCCCGCCCGTAAGGGCCAGCGGCTCCCACGCCAGGCTGCTCGTGACTGGCTGCGGCGGGTTCCCCATCCGGATGAAGTAGCGGGTGCAGGTCACCGGGTCGCCCTCGTTGATGCCAAGCCGCTCGGCGATGCTGGCCGGCGCCGTCGTCTTGGTCGTCTTGTGCTCGACCTGCATCTCGACGTTCGCAGCCTCGGCCTCACGCACGTACGTGCGGGCCTCCTGACCTCGGAAGTAGCGCCGAGCGGATCACCTGGAAGGCCGAGTACGACCGCGCGCTACTCGCTGCCGCCGGACCACCAGGGGACGGTCCGGAAACTTCGGCAACTCAGCTCGCGGCTTGATCTGGAAGGGGGAGGCATGAACAACTACGCGGGGTTCAGTCGGCTGTGGACGGTCGAGGACGTCTCGAACTACCTCGGCGTCCCGGTGTCGACGCTGTATCAGTGGCGGACCAAGGGATACGGTCCGGCCGGCCGTCGGATCGGGAAGTACGTCCGGTACCGGCCGGAGGACGTCAGTTCGTGGGTGGACCAGCTGTCGGATGAGGTGGCGTGATGCCTCGCCCTCAGCTGGAGATCGGGATGTACGGGGAGATCCGCTATTCGGCAACTGCGAAGGGCTCGCGCGCTCTTCCGCGATTTCGACGGCCAGACGCGTGAGGTCGAGCGCTCGGGGAAGACCAAAACCAAGCTGCGAACCGGCTTCGTGCCGCCTTCCTCAACTGGCAGGGCTCGACGGCCGGGGAGATCACGCGGGAAACCCGGCTCAAGGATCTTGCGGCTGTGTGGATCGAACAGGTCCAGCAGGACGCCCGGGAAGGCATCAAGTCGCCGACGACCATCAACGCCTATGAGTCCATCCTCAAGCGCCACGTGGTCCCGGGTATGGGTGAGCTGCGGGTGCGCGAAGCGACCGTGATGCGGCTGGACCGGTTCCTCGGCGCTCTCCAACGGACCGTCGGGCCGTCGACGGCCAAGACTGCGAGGACGGCGCTGTCGGGGATGCTCGGTCTGGCCGCGCGGTACGACGCGATCGACAGCAACCCGACGCGGGACACCCGGCGCATTCCGAAGAGCAAGAAGAAGCCTCGGGCCCTGGACGCGGAGGAACGCACGAAGTGGCTGGCGCGTGTCGAGGCCAACGAGAAGGCCCGGCGCTGGGACCTGCCGGACCTCTCGCGCTTCATGATGGCGGCGGGCGTCCGGGTCGGTGAGGCGCTGGCGACGTTCTGGGAGGACGTCGACTTCGTGGCGGGGACGGTGGACATCACGCATACGGTGGTCCGGGTCAAGGGTGAGGGCCTGCTCCGCAAGCCTCGTCCGAAGACGGAGTCGAGCATGCGCGCGCTCCCCCTGCCCTCCTGGGCGCTGGCACTGCTGGAGCGGCGGTGGGCCGAGGCGACGGCGGATGGCCGGCCACTGGCTAGCCCGATCTTCGCCAGCACGACCGGCACGCTGCGGGACCCGAACAACGTCCTCCGGGTCCTTCGCGAAATCCGGGGATCGGACGATTTCCTGTGGCTCACGTCGCACAACTTCCGCAAGACGACGGCGACCGCCTTGGACGACGCGGGCGTCCCGACTCGGCTGATCGCGGACTACCTCGGCCACTTGCGGGTGTCGATGACGCAGGACACCTACCCGGGCCGGAAGACGGTCGACCCGATCACGGCGCAGGCCCTCGAAAGGCTCTTGGATAAACCGTCGGACCCCAAAACCGGGGATAACCCGGGGAGCCGATCTTGACCGGTGGCGACCGACAGGCCGCTGACCAGGGAGTTTGAGTGGGCCGCCTGGGGCTCGAACCCAGAACCTACGGATTAAAAGTCCGCAGCTCTACCAATTGAGCTAACGGCCCGCGCCCCCAGTTTAGCCAGGTCCCGCCCCGGCCCTCGCACACCGGGTCCGGCTGACGCTCCGGCGAAGGTCAAGACTGGTCCTTCGGCGGCCGGCTGGCCATGATGCCCGCATGGCTGGTTCCCTGCTGATCCTCACCGGGCCGCCCGGTGCCGGGAAGTCGACCGTTGCGCGGATGGTGGCGACCGGCGCCGCGCGGCCGACCGTTCACCTGCACACCGACAGCTTCTACGTGTGGATCCGGACCGGTCTCGTGCCGCCCTACCTGCCTGAGGCCGCGCGGCAGAACGACGTCGTGCTCGGGGTGATCGCCGAGGCCGCCGGTGGCTACGCGCGCGGGGACTACGACGTGGTTCTCGACGGGGTTGTCGGCCCCTGGGCGTTGCCGCCCTTCCGGGATGCCGCCAAGCGTGACGGTCTGGACCTCTACTACGTCGTGCTCCGGCCGAGCCTCGAAGTCACCCTCGCGCGGGGTACTGCGCGCGACGCGACCGAACTCACCGACGTCGAGCCGCTGAAGGGGATGCACGCCGCTTTTGTGGGGCTCGGCGAACTGGAGCGGCACGTCATCGACACGACGGACCAGTCCGTCGACGAGACCGCCGACGCAGTGCGCGGCCGAGCGCGCTCTCTGCTCCTTTGAGGACGGACGTGCGGGGCCCGGGCCGGGCCCCGCACGTCACGCCGTCAGCACTGGACGAACAGGCCCGTGTAGGCAGTGCACTTCTTCGACGCCTTGTCGTTGGCCGCTTCCGGGTCCGCCGGCGCGCTCGCCGCTCGCTGAGCCGTCGCCGTGAACGCGCCCCACGCGAAGAAGCCGCCTTCGGACGTGAACTTCACCGTGGTCGAGGCCCCCGAGGCCAGGGTGCCGATCGCGCAGTTCAGCGTCGCGCCCGAGCGGGTGCAGCCCGTCGTCGAGGCGATCGTGCGGCCCGAACCCGGGTTGGCCGTCACGCGGACGCCCGTCGCCGTGGCCGGGCCGGTGTTCGACACCTTGATCACGTAGTCGACCCGGGCGACCAGACTGGCACGCGGGGTGGCGGTCAGCGCGACCTTGACGTCGGCCTCGTCCGGCGGGGCGATCGTGACGGCCGGGCCGTCTTCCACGCCGAACGCGTAGTTGTCGCCGGCGAACTGGTGCTGGAGCGTGAACTGGCCGGGCTCGACGCCGTCCTTGACGCGCAACGTGAACGTCACCGTCCGGCTCTCGCCCGCGCCCAGGTCGCCGACGCCGCCGCGGAAGCTGCTGAGGTACGGCGCGCACGGCGCGATCGCTCCGGTGCAGGAGACCAGGTCCACCACGTCGGCGATCGGCTTCTCCTTCACGTAGAGCGCCGCCTTCGCGCCCGTGACCGTGAAGTCCGCCGGGTTGGTCAGCTGCTCCGTGACCGTGAACGTGGTGCCCGCGCGCACGGTGGTCGCGCTGACGTCGATCGTGCTCGCGGGCGGGGCCGCGGACGCCACGGCGGGCGCGACGCAGAGGGCCGCTGTCGTCAGCGCGGCCAGCACGGCGGTTCTTCGTCCGGTTCGCTGCATATTGGTGATCTCCTGGTTCCGAACCGAGGGGTGCCGCTCCGACCGGTGAAACTGGCGTGCGCAGCAGGGTGACGAAGATCAGATCGTCGCGCCCCGAAATTCGTTACCGGGTTCGCGAAACCGTGCTTGAACTGGGGTTTTGCGCAGGTTGCCCGGTCACCGACCACAGCGGCGAACCGAAACTGTCAGACCCCTGTGGGACGCTCCGCACATGACCGAACACACCATCCCGGTGGCGCCTCCACCGCGCCTGACCGGGCCCAGAACCGACCCGGCACCGGTCGCGGACGAGCGCCGGGCGCTCACCGAGAGCCTCGACTACTACCGGCGCACCTTCGAGCTGAAGTGCGCCGGTCTGGATCCGGCGCGGCTGTCCGAGCGCTCGGTACCACCGTCCACATTGACCCTGCATGGGCTGCTGCGGCACCTCACCGGCTGCGAACGCTGGTGGTTCCGGATCCAGTTCACCGGCGAGGACGTCCCGAACCTGTACTACTCCGACGACGACCCGGAGCAGGACTTCACGGATCTGGGCGGCGACGTCGAGGAGGCGTTTTCGTTGTGGCACGCCGAATGCGCGCGTTCCCGCGAGATCGTCGCGGCCAGCTCGCTGGAGCAGACCGGCATCCGGCGCAGCACCGGCGAACCGTTCACCCTGCGCTGGCTGATGCTGCGGATGATCGGCGAGTACGCGCGGCACATCGGCCAGGCCGACCTGATCCGCGAGCGGATCGACGGCGTAACGGGCGAGTGACGGCTCAGGCGGCTGCCGGCCGGCGGCGGAAGCGGGAACGGAGGTTGACCACGAGGGGAACGACGATCCAGCACGCGTAGGCCCAGTGCGTGAAGAAGGCGACCGGGATCGAGACGGCGAAGGCGGCCGTCATCGCGCCGATCCCGCGGTAGACCGCGCCGAAGAGCTCCGGCGGGGTGTCCGCGCGGTAGAGGTGGTTCCGCTGGATCTGCCGGGCCATGAGGAGGAACAGCGTCAACGCGATGACCTGCACGACGGCGTAGAAGACGAACCGGAACTCGAACGCTCCGTCTTCGGCGATCACCTTGGTGGCGAACGGCATGATCACCTGCATCAGGAGCCAGCCGAAGGTGAGGCGGGCGAGGCCGCCGCCGAGCGTGGTGACGTAGTTGAACAGGCGGTGGTGGGCACGCCAGTGGCCACCGATGACGATGAAGCTGATCAGGAAGGAGACGTATTCGGACTGGTGATGACCGAGTGACCGCAGCAGTTCGGCGCTGGTGGCGCCCTCCGGCAGCGGCAGCTCGAGCGCGAGCAGCGTGATCGCGATGGCGACGACGGCGTCCGAGAAGAAGGTCAGCCGCTCGGCGGCGATGGCCCGTGGTTCGGAGCCGGCGGTGTCCTCCGTGGACGGGGCGCTGGTCATGGCGGATGAGCGTGCCAGACCCGGTTGTGCGGCCGCCGCCGAGGTCGGGCGCGTGCGATGCTGGCGCCATGAGCGTCGACCCCGATTCCGGACTCCTGTCCCCGGTGCGGGCCGGTACGCCGGCCGAAGCGTCGACCGGCGACGAGGCCTGGCTGCGCGCGATGCTCGACGCCGAGTCGGCGCTCGCGCGGGCGCAGGCGCGGCTCGGGACGGTGCCGCCGGAGGCCGCGGAGGCGATCACGGAGGCCGCGGGCAAGGCGCGGATCGACGTCGCCGAGCTGGCACGCGGGGCGCGGGCGACCGCGAACCCGGTCGTCGGCCTGGTGAAGACGCTGACGTCGGCGGTCGGCGAGCTCGCGCCCGGTGCCGCCGAGTACGTGCACCGCGGCTCGACCAGCCAGGACATCTTCGACACCGCGATGATGCTGGTCGCCGACCGGACGCTGCGGCCGCTCGCCGCCGACCTCGACGCCACGGCCGAGGCCCTGGCCGGGCTGGCCCGCG
>NZ_MUMI01000239.1 GCF_002155975.1 Amycolatopsis kentuckyensis | reverse complement strand
CTCGCGGCGCGCCGCGAGAGCCGAGCCGCGTCCAGGCTGACGTACGAAAACTACGCGAACCCCCTCGCCGTCAGCGCCGCGGATCTCTTCTACCGGATGCGGGAGATCTTCGACTCCGGCGGGAGCGGCTTCTTCCTGTCGGGCGAAGTCCACGTCACGACGTTCGAGCGCTACAAGGTGCTCAGCACGCTGTACCGCATGGCGAGCCTGCTCGCCTGGATCCGGGCCCTGCGCCGCGAGCTGCTGCTCCTGCAGCCCAAGGTTTCCCGCAGGAAGAAACTCGAAGCGGCGCTGAACGCCTTCAGCGAGGCATTGGCCGAAGGCGGGCACATCGAGGCGACCCGCCTGAGCGGCCTGGCCGAGGTCTGGGGAATCGGCCTGAGCTCGAGCGAATCCTCCCGGCGGGCGGGTATTCAGGTGGACCACGAGCTGAAGAAGGCGCTGCACGCCGGAACCGTCGCGAAGTTCGACGACCTCGACGAGGCCGCGCAGCTCGATGCCCTCGAACGGATCCACGCGGTGGTGGCCGGTGCCGATGCGCCGGACGGAGCCGACCTCGCCGGCAGCCGAGCGCGGGTCGCCGGCCTCCTCTCCGTCCGGGAAGCCTGGATCTACCGCGACTGGCAGGCCGCGATCGGCGACGTCCTGCTGCGCGAGACGTCGTCCGGCCCGCGCAGGTTCCAGGTGATCGGCTACCGGGACTTCGAGACCCTGGTGGAGGAGGGCGAAGAAGCCGACCGCCGGTGGCTGCGACGGCTCTACACCGTCATCGACGACGTCGACGTCCACGCCGACCGCACTTCGGATGCCCGGATCGGGCAGCTCCACGCGGTGTACGTCGCGACCGCCGGAATCATCGAGGCGCTCAGCGCGGCCGGCGGAAGGAGGTCGCCGATCAGCGGCGACCTCCTCGCCTGCGCCAGGTCCGTGGTGCGGGAGCCGGCCGGGTGACTACTTCTTGTACAGGCCTTCGATGTCGTTGGCGTAGTTCTTCGAAACCACGTTCCGCTTCAGCTTCAGGCTCGGCGTGATCTCCCCGCCGGCCTCGGTGAAGTCGTTCGCCAGCACCGTGAACTTCTTGATCGCCTCGGCCTTGGACACCGACTTGTTCGCCTCGTCCACCGCGGCCTGGATCTCCGCGAGGAGGTCCGGGTCCGTGGCGAGCTCCGCGACCGTGGCCGAAGAAGACTTGCCGTGCTGGGACTTCCACGACGGGAAGTACTCCTCGTCCACCGTCACCAGGGCCGCGATGAACGGGCGCTGGTCGCCGACCACCATCGCCTGGCTGACCAGCGGGGACGCCTTGATCGTGTCCTCGAGGCCGGACGGGGCGACGTTCTTGCCGCCCGCCGTCACGATGATCTCCTTCTTGCGGCCGGTGATCTTCAGGAACCCGTCCGCGTCGAGCTCGCCGATGTCGCCGGTGTGGAACCAGCCGTCCGTCAACGCCTCGGCAGTCGCCTGGGGGTTGTTGTAGTACGCCCGGAACACGACGTCGCCCTTGAGCAGCACTTCGCCGTCGTCGGCGATGCGGACCGAGGTGCCGTTGACCGGCTTGCCGACCGTGCCCACGCGGAACGCCGTCTGCGTGTTGACGTTCGCCGCCGCCGATGTCTCGGTCAGGCCGTAGCCCTCGAACACCGGGACGCCGATGCCGCGGAAGAAGTGCGCCAGCCGGGCGCCGAGCGGGGCGCCGCCGGAGACCGCCGCGACGCAGCGGCCGCCGAGGGCCGCGCGCAGCTTGCCGTAGACCAGCTTGTCGAACGCCAGGTGCTTGAGCTTCAGGCCGAGCCCGGCGCCGCCCTTGTCCTGGGCCTCGCTGAAGGCGACGGCGGTCGCCTCGGCGGCGTCGAAGATCTTGCCCTTGCCTTCGCTGTGGGCCTTCTGCTTCGCCGAGTTGTAGACCTTCTCGAACACGCGCGGCACGGCGACGACGAACGTCGGCCGGAAGGTGCCCAGGTCGGCGACCAGGTTCTTGACGTCCGGGGTGTGCCCGAGGGTGACGCGGGCGCTCAGCGCGGTGACGGCGATCGCGCGGGCCAGCACGTGCGCCAGCGGCAGGAAGCACAGCAGCGAGTTGCCCTGCTCCATCAGCTGCGGGAACGCCTCGATGTCGGCGCGGATCTCGGCCAGCAGGTTCCGGTGGGTCAGCTCGACGCCCTTGGGGCGGCCGGTGGTGCCCGAGGTGTAGACGATCGTGGCGAGCTCGTCCGCCTTCACCTCGCGGCGCCGGTCGTGCAGCTCGTCGTCCGACAGCGACGCGCCCAGCGCGGCCAGCTCCTCGACGGCGGGGGAGTCACCCTCGATCTGCCACGTGCTGGCCAGGTCGGTGAGCCGGTCCCGGACCTCGTCGACCGCCGCGGCGTGGGCGTTCGTCTCGACGAACACGCCCTTCGCGGCCGAGTCGGAGAGGATCCAGTGCACCTGCTCGGGGGAGGACGTGTCGTAGATCGGGACGGTGACCGCGCCGGCCGCCCAGATCGCGAAGTCGATCAGCGTCCACTCGTAGCGGGTCTTCGACATGATCGCGACCCGGTCGCCGCGGCCGATCCCGGCCTTGGCCATGCCCTTGGCCACGGCCAGCACCTCGGCCGCGAACTCCTTGGCGGTCACGTCCAGCCAGCTGCCCTCGACCTGGCGGCGGAAGCTCACCACGTCGGAGAACCGCTCGGCGTTCGCCCAGACGACGTCGGACATGTTTTCGTCGTCGGCCACCGGCTTGCCGGCGGGAGCGCTGTATTCGCGCACGTGGACCTCCGTGTTCAACGCGTGCGGCAGGTGACACCGCTGTTACCCGCCAGTCAACTTAGCGTGGTGAGCACCTTAAGACCATGCTGATCGACCCCGCGAGGCGAGGGCGTGACATTCTTCGCACGTGAACGCGCCTCCCTCACTCGACATCGTCGACGAGACGTTCCTCGCCGTTCCGCCCGCCACCGTGGCCGCGGTCTTCGCCGAGCCGGCCTCCTGGCGGCGCTACTGGCCCGACCTGGTCCTCGAGGTCTACACCGACCGGGGGGACAAGGGGCTGCGCTGGACCGTGACGGGTGCGCTCGTCGGTACGATGGAGGTCTGGCTCGAGCCGGTGCTCGACGGCACTCTGCTGCACTACTTCCTGCGGGCGACGCCCGCCGACGCGGCCGGGGCGCCCCGGGAACTGGCGCCACGTGACCTGCGGCGGGAGTTCGACCGGCGGGCCCGCGCGGCGAAGGCGATCGCGCTCGGGCTGAAGGAGATCCTGGAGGACGGGCGCGAGCCCGGCGTCCCTCCGCGCGGCGAGAGCTAGGGGTGCAGGGGTGCGGGTACACGTCGTCTCGGACGTGCACGGCAACGCGGACGCGTTGAAGCGGGCGGGCGACGGGGCGGACGCCCTGGTCGTGCTCGGCGACCTGATCGACTTCGTCGACTACCACGACCACGAGAAGGGCATCATGGGTGCTCTGTTCGGCGCGGAGAAGGTGGCCGGGTTCGCCCGCCTGCGCCGCGAGGGCACCCGTGACGAAACCGTTGCCTACTCGCGGGAGCTCTGGGCGAGCCTCGACGACCCGGCGAGCGCCGTCGACGAAGCCATCCGCGCCCAGTACGCGACGCTGTTCGCGGCGATGACCGCGCCCACCTACGCCACCCCCGGCAACGTCGACACCCCGGCGCTGTGGCCGGAGTTCACCGGCGAGGGCGTGCAGGTGCTCGACGGCGAGGTGGCCGAGATCGGCGGCCTGCGGTTCGGGTTCGTCGGCGGCGCGCTGCTGCCCGACGGCGTCGTCCCGCGGCCCCGCAAGGGCGCCGCCTGGCGTCCCTACCTGCGGGATCGCGCGGACTACGACGGGAGCGTGGCGGCCCTGACCGCGGTGGACGTCCTCTGCACGCACGGCCCGCCGGCCCTGCCGGAGCTGACCTACGACGTCGTCGCGCGCCGCAGCGAGATCGGCTCGACGGCGCTGCTGGAGCTGATCCGGGCGCAGCGGCCGCGCTGGTCGGTGTTCGGGCACGTGCACCAGCCCCTGGCGGCCCGCGCCCGGGTCGGCCTGACCGAATGCCGTAACGTGGGTCACTTCAAGGAGACCGGGCAGCCCTACGTGCTGCGCTGGTGACCAACCGCGGCGGCTACGCTTCGACCCATGGCCGAGCAGTCCACACAGTCCATCGAGGTCGACGCCGAGCCCAGCCGGGTGATGGCCGTGATCGCCGACTTCCCCGCGTACCCGGAATGGGCCAAGGCCGTCCGGCAGACCGAGGTCCTCGACACCGACGCCGAAGGCCGGGCCAAGCAGGTCAAGCTGACCTTGGACGCGGGCCCGATCAAGGACGTCTACACCCTCGAGTACGACTGGGACGAAGACGGCCTGGGCGTCAGCTGGCACCTGGTCAAGGGCCAGATGCAGAAGGCCCAGAACGGCCGCTACGCGCTGGCCGACCTCGGCGGCCGGACGCGGGTCACCTACACGCTGTCGGTCGAGCTGGCGCTCCCGATGATCGGCCTGCTGCGCCGCAAGGCCGAGAAGATGGTCATGGACACCGCGCTGAAGGAGCTCAAGAAGCGGGCCGAGGGCTAGCGTGCGGATCCTGCTGTGCACCGGCAAGGGGGGTGTCGGGAAGACCACGCTGGCCGCGGCCACCGGCGCCGCCCTCGCCGCCCGCGGCAGGAAGACCCTCGTCGTGTCCACGGACCCGGCGCACTCGCTGGGTGACGCCTTCGGGCACCCGCTGGGCGCCGAACCGTCCGAAGTGGACGCTCTCCTCTCCGCTGTGCAGGTCGATTCGCGCACCCTGGTGGACGCCACCTGGGAGGGACTGCGCGGCGAGCTGCGTGCGGTGCTGGCCGGCGCGGGGCTCGACGCGTTGGACGCCGAAGAGCTGACCGTGCTGCCCGGCGTCGACGAGCTGCTCGCCCTCACCGAAGTCCGCCGGCTGGCGGAGGACGGGCCGTGGGAGGCCGTCGTCGTCGACTGCGGCCCGACGGCCGAGACGCTGCGGCTGCTGGCCCTGCCCGAAGCCGTTTCCGGCTACCTGACCCGCGTGTTCGGGCCGCGCGGCCGCGTCACGGACTCGGTGCGCCGCCTCGGCGCCCACCTCGACGGCCTGCGCGCCCTGCTCACCGACCCGGCGGTGACGACCGTCCGGCTGGTCCTGACGCCGGAGCGGGTGGTCGTCGCCGAGGCGCGGCGCACGCTCAGCTCCCTGGCCCTGCGCGGCATCGCCGTCGACGGCCTGATCGCCAACCGGCTGATGCCCGCGCCCGGCTTCTGGCGCGGCGGCGCCGCGTCCTGGCTGCGCACGCGGCGGACGCAGCAGGACGCCGTGCTCGCCGAGCTCGCCGCGGCCGGGATCGCGCCGGTCGCCCGGGTCGAGCACCGCGCCGTCGAGCCGGTCGGGCTGCCCGCGTTGCTGGAGATCGCCGCCGAGCTCTACCGAGGCGAAGATCCCCTCGTGGGCAACGGCGCGCCCGTCACCCCGCTGCTGCGCGTGCGGCCCGCCACCGGCGGGTACACCCTGCGCGTCGCGATCCCGCTCGCGCGGGACGCCGAGGTCGACCTCGCCCGCGTCGACGACGACCTGGCGATCACCGTGGACGGCTTCCGCAGGCTCATCGCCCTGCCGGAGCCGCTGCGGCCGTGCCGGATCACCGGCGCGGAATCCGACGCCGACGGCCTGGTCGTGCACCTGGCCGGGAACCGGGGACGCGGGTGAGCGAAGAGGAACACGGGCCGCGCCTGGCGGAGGAGATCCGCCTGCTCGCCGAGATGGTCGCGGAGAAGGCGGCGCCGTGGCTCGAAGGCGTGCTCGCGGCCGGCCACGGCACCTTCTTTTCGGGGGTGCCGGGTGGCGAAGCCCCCGGTGGTTACCGCCCCCCTGACGAGGGGAAACCGGACGGTTCGGCGTGCGGCTGGTGCCCGCTCTGTGCGATCGTCGCGGTGGTGCGGGGAGAACGGCCCGAGCTGGTCGCGCGGCTGGCCGAGCAGCTCGCGCAGCTGGTCGCCCTGCTGCGTGCGGTGCTCGCGGACCGCTGGGAGCCTCAAGAGGGCGTGCACATGCCCGGGTTCCGGCCCGCACCGCGGCCCGCGGACCCGCGGACCTCGCCGCGGGTGCAGCGCATCGCCGTCCGCCGGCGCGACGAGTGGGAGAGCTGAGTGCGGACGATAGGGGTGGACGTCGGCGGGACGAGCATCCGGGCCGGCGTGGTGGACGAACGCGGCTCCCTGCTCGACACGGCCAGGGTCGCGACGCCGACCGAGGAAGGCGCCCTCGAGGACGCCATCGCGGGCGTGGTCGAGGACCTGCGCAACCGCCACGACGTGGCCGGGGTCGGGCTGGCCGTGGCCGGCTTCGTGGCCCGCGACCGCCGTTCGGTGATGTTCGCCCCGCACCTGGCGTGGCGCGGCGCCCCGGTGGCGGACCGGATCGAAAAGCGCGTCGGCCTGCCGGTGCTGCTGGAGCACGACGTCAATTCGGCGATCGTGGGCGAGCACCGCTTCGGCGCGGCCCGCGGCGCCCAGGTGGCGGCCCTGGTCGCCCTGGGCACGGGCATCGGCGCGGGGTTGTTGCTGGACGGCAAGCTGTACCGGGGCGCGTACGGCGTGGCCCCGGAGCTGGGCCACCTGACGGTGGTCCGCGGCGGCCGGCCGTGCCCCTGCGGCAAGTACGGCTGCTGGGAGCGGTACTGCAGCGGAACGGCCCTGGCGGCGACGGCGGTGGAGCTGCTCGCGCGGCACCCGGGCCGTTCGACGGTCCTCGCCCCCCAGGTCGCGGGCGACCCGGGCTCGGTGACGGGCCGCCGGGTCGCGGGAGCGGCCCGCGACGGCGACCCGATCGCCCAGCTGGCGATGGCGGAGCTGGCCAAGTGGCTCGGCGAGGGCCTGGCGCTGGTGGCGGACGTGTTCGACCCGGAGATCATCGTGATCGGGGGCGGGGTGTCGGAGTCGGCACCGCTGTTCCTGGACGAGGCCCGCGAGCACTACGCGGGGGCGATCACGGGGGCGCGGCACCGGCCGTTGGCCCGCATCAGAACCGCCCACCTCGGCGACGACACGGCGATCGTCGGCGCGGCGGCGTTGGCCCTGGAAGCGGCGAAGACCCCGGTCTGATTTCGCGATCGGTTGTGGATGGCGCGCGGTGCGGTCTTCTCCGCCACCCCGAAGCCCGATTGTGACTACGGCCGGCGGCACCGCGTCAAGGCGGGAAAGCGTGCCTTGACCCGGTGCCGCCGGCCGTGTTCTGGCTTCGGATCGGGGTTGCGGGGGGTGTGGGTCCCATTCGTGTTCCGGTTCGTCTGCTGCCGTGGCCTTTCCCGCGAACTGGACCCCGGGAGCGGGCTCCGACCTTCGCTGGCGGGATCTTGTGACACGCTGGACGTGTGAGTCACCTGTCCGCGAGCGTCTTCGTCCGCTGCTCCTGCGGGCACCTGCACTGGGGCCGCTACGGTGCCGCCGGGCTGCTGCTCGTCGATCCCGCCCGGGGTGTCCTGCTGCAGCGCCGGGCCTGGTGGGTGCACCACGGCCGTACCTGGGCCTTGCCCGGCGGGGCCATCGAAGCCGGCGAAACCGCCAGGATCGCCGCCGCCCGGGAAGCCTTCGAGGAGACCTCTGTCCCCGCCGAGGCCTTTCGCGCGGTCTCCGCCTCCGTTGTCGATCACGGCGACTGGAGCTACACCACCGTGCTCGCCCTCGCCGACGGCGCCGAAGCGCGCGTCGCCAACACCGAAAGTGCGGAGGTGCGCTGGGTGGATCCCGACGACGTCCCCGGTTACCCCCTCCACCGCGACTTCGCCGCCGCTTGGCCGGACCTGCGCGACCGCGTCGGCCGCGAACTCGTCCTGGTCGTCGACGCCGCCAACGTCGTCGGCTCACGGCCGGACGGCTGGTGGCGCGATCGGCACGGCGCCGCCGAGCGGCTCCGCGACCAGCTCGCCAAGCTCGCCGAAGCCGGTGTGCCCGACCCGGACGACCGCACCGTGACCTGGTGGCCGCGGATCGTCCTGGTCGTCGAAGGCCAGGCCAAGCACGTCACCGGGACGACCGGTGTCGAGGTCGTCGCGGCCGACACCGACGGCGACTCGAAGATCGTCGAGGTCGTCGCGCAGCAGCACGCCAGGGTCCTGGTCGCGACCGCCGACCGGGAGCTGAAGCGGCGCGTCGAAGCCCTCGGCGCGTCGATCCTCGGCCCCGGCACGCTCCGCCGGCAGCTCGACGAGCTCTAAGCCCGCGCGATCCCGTCGCGCATTTCGGCGACCAGTGACGCCATCACGGCCTTGAGGCTGCCCTTGTGCTGCTCGGCGACCGCGCGCTGCCGCCGGTAGCTCGGCCCGTACCGCAGGATCGTCTCGACGTCGCGCAGCTCGGCCACGCAGTCCAGCCGCCGCGCCACCGGCTCCAGCCGGTCCAGCAGGTCGGCCACGTCGTCGGTGACCAGCCGTTCGCGCCCGGCCGCGTCCAGGATGACGATCGCGTCCGTGCCGTAGCGGGCCGCGCGCCACTTGTTCTCCTGGACGTGCCACGGCGGCAGCGTCGGCAGGATCTCGCCGTCTTCCAGGCGCTCGACGAAGTCGTCGACCAGGCACTGCGTCAGCGCCGCGATCGCGCCGACCTCCTCCAGCGTCGGCAGGCCGTCGCAGACGCGCATCTCGATCGTGCCGAGCTTCGGCGACGGCCGGATGTCCCAGCGGATCTCCGAGAAGTGGTCGATCACGCCGGTGGTGAACATGTCCTCGACGTAGCTCTCCAGCTCCGCCCACTTCCGGAACTGGAACGGCAGCCCGGCCGTCGGCAGCTGCTGGAACATCAGCGCCCGGTTCGACGCGTACCCGGTGTCCTCGGCGCCCCAGTACGGCGACGACGCCGACAGCGCCTGCAGGTGCGGCGCGTAGTTGAGCAGCGCGTCGAGGACCGGCAGCACCTTCTCGCGGTGGTCGACCCCGACGTGGATGTGGACGCCGTAGATCAGCATCTGCCGTCCCCACCACTGGGTCCGGTCGATCAGCTTGGCGTAGCGCTCCTTGTCGGTGACCTTCTGCTGGTACCAGTTCGAGAACGGGTGCGTGCCCGCCGAGAACATCTCGACCCCGAGCGGGTCGGCGACGCCGTGCACGACGTCGAGCGAGTCGGCCAGGTCGGCCTTGATCTCGGCGATCGTGTCGCAGACGCCGGTGATGATCTCGATCGTGTTGAGCAGCAGCTCCTGCTTGATCTTCGGGTGCTCGGCCTGCCCGTCCGGCCGGACGGCATCGAGGATCAGTTCCGCGACCGACGAGAGCTCGCCGCTGCGGCGGTCCACCAGGCCGAGCTCCCATTCCGCGCCGACGGTCGATCGCCGCGAAGGACTGAACTCGATGTGCATCGCCGACGGTGTCAGACTTGGGCGCCGTTGCTGGGGTCCGCGCCGGGCGGCGGCCCCTGGCGCACGCGGAGCAGCAGCAGCGCGATCGCCGTCGCGAGCGCGAGGATGCCCAGCGGCGTCGCCACCGTCGGGCCGACGCCGATCACGCCGGGCAGGATCAGCAGGAACAGCCCGGCCAGGAACAGCAGCAGGATGAGGAACGCGCCCAGCTTCGGCCGGGGCAGCGGCGGCGGCTCCGGCGGGACGTAGTGCTCGTCGTCGTCCGCCGGGTCGTCGGAGAACATCGTGGTGTCCCACGACGTGCCTCCGGACCGCCAGCCGGGCTCCGGCGGGCTCTCCGCGGCGGGCGGGTCGGCGGGCCGCTCGGGCGTCTTGCGCGACTCGGTCCCGGCGGCTCCGGCGGTCTCCGAGGTGTCTTCTTCGGGGAGCCCGAACCCGCCGGCGCGCAGGTCGGCGACGATCTCGGCGAACGTCGCGTCGACGTCCTCCGGCCCGTCCTTCCCCCGGCTCATGCGGTCTCCTCGGGCTGGGCGGCGTGCGCCTTCGCGAACTCGACGCTGCGGGTGAAGATCACTTCGGCGTCGTTGTCCTGGGTCGCCACGTGGTAACTGTTCTCCAGCACGACCTCGGTGACGTCGGTGCTCGAGACGCCCTTGAGCACCAGCTGCGAGTTCACCGGCTCGACGACGTGGTCGACCGACGAGTGCAGCAGCAGCACCGGCTGCGTGACCTTGGCCAGGTCGGCGCGCACGACCGCCCACAGCTTCGCCAGGCTCGCCGCCGCGCGCACCGGCGTGCGCGGGTAGGCCAGCTCCGTCTCGCCCGGCTTCTTGATGTCGTTCGCGATCGCCGGCACCGACGGCACGATCCGGCCCAGCACCGGCAGCAGCCGCGTGTCCCACTTCAGCCGCGTCACCGACGGGTTGACCAGGACGATCCCGGCGATCCGGTCACCGAACTCCTCGGCCAGGCGCAGGGTCAGCGTGCCGCCCATGGAGAGGCCGCCGACGAACACGGTCTTGCAGGTCGCGAGCAGCGCGAGGAGGGCCTCGCGGACGGCGCCGTACCAGTCTTCCCACGTCGTGCGGTTGAGGTCGGGCCAGCGGGTGCCGTGGCCCGGCAGCAGCGGGCAGCGCACCGTGAACCCGGCCTCGGCCAGGTGGTCACCCCAGGCCCGCATGCTCGCCGGGGTACCGGTGAACCCGTGGCAGAGCAGGAACCCGGTATCGGCCGAACCGGTGTGGCCGAACGGTTCCGCGCCGGCGAGCACGCCCATGCGATCGCCTTCCGTGTGAGCGGTGCAGTCCGTCCATGCTCTCACGCCCGGCGGACCTTGTGGGGCTCCGCCCGGGCCCTGAATTCGCTGTGAGATCGATCGCTGCCGGAGTGGTATCCGGGTGGTCCGCGTTGTGCGGCGGCCACCCGGGTTCGTAGGCTGTTCGTCTCGGGTGAACAGGGGCTGCGGCTGCGATGGAGGACTGAGGCACCGGTGCTGTACTGGCTCATGAAGTGGGTGTTCCTCGGTCCGCTGCTCAAGACGCTCTGGCCGACCAAGGTCGTCGGCGCGGAGAACATCCCCGAGACGGGTGGCGCGATCCTGGCCGGCAACCACCTGGCGGTCGCGGACTCGTTCTTCATGCCGCTGCGGGTCAAGCGCAAGGTGACCTTCCCGGCCAAGTCCGAGTACTTCACCGAGCCCGGCTTCAAGGGCACGCTCAAGAAGTGGTTCTTCACCGGCGTCGGCCAGTTCCCGATCGACCGGTCCGGCGGCAACGCCGCCCAGGCCGCCCTCGACACGGCGACCCGCCTGGTCCGCGAGGGGCACCTGCTGGGCATCTACCCGGAGGGCACCCGCTCCCCGGACGGCCGCCTGTACAAGGGCAAGACGGGCGTGGCCCGGATCGCCCTGGAGTCCGGCGGCGTGGTGGTCCCGGTGGCGATGATCGGCACCGACAAGGTCAACCCGATCGGCTCGAAGATGTGGTGGCCGCGGCGGCTCGAGGTCCGCTTCGGCAAGCCGCTGGACTTCTCCAGGTACGAGGGGCTCGCGGGGGACCGCTTCATCGAGCGGTCGATCACGGACGAGATCATGTACGCCCTGATGGAACTGTCGGGCCAGGAGTACGTCGACATCTACGCGGCGAAGGCCAAGGAACTGCTGGCGGCGGAGGCGGCCGGCGTCAAGCCCGCGGTCCCGGCCCAGCCGTCCGCCCGCGACGCGGCCCGGGTGCCGGATTCCAAGGTCGGCTGAGGCCCCACTACTGTTCACCAGTGCGTTTTTTCTACGACACCGAGTTCATCGAAGACGGCGTGACGATCGATTTGGTGTCGATCGGGGTGGTGGACGAGCGGGGCCGCGAGTTCTACGCGGTCTCGACGGAGTTCGACCCTTCGAAGGCGGGGCCATGGGTCCGCGACAACGTCCTGGACAAGCTGCCCTCACCGGCCGACCGGGCGTGGCGGAGCAGGGAGAAGATCCGGACCGACCTGCTGGAGTTCTTCGGCAAGCCGCCGGGCGGGATCGAGCTGTGGGCCTGGTTCGCGGCGTACGACCACGTGGCGCTGGCCCAGCTGTGGGGCCCGATGCCGGCCCTGCCCCGGCAGCTGCCCCGGTTCACGCGCGACCTGCGCCAGCGCTGGGAGGACGCGGGCAAGCCGAAGCTCCCGGCAGCGCCGACCGACCAGCACGACGCCCTGGCGGACGCGAAGCACAACCTGGCCCGCTGGGACGTCATCGAGAGCTACTTCCCGCGCCGCTGACAGCCTGACTTTCGCACCCACCCAGACCACCCCGATCCGAAGCCGGAACACGGACGGTGGTGCCGGGTCAAGGCGCGCTTTCCCGCCTTGACGCGGTACTACCGGCCGTAGTCACAATCCGGCTTCGGGGTGGCGGGCACCGCGCGGGCGCGGCATCCGAGGGCACCGAAACTGTCGGGGGTCCCCGGTAACGTAAAAACCGGGGGACCCCCAGGCCGGGGACCTCTCAGCGGCGCGCCCGCACCGCCGAGGCGAGCTCGTCCAGCAGCGGCGCGGTGTCGTCCCAAGCCAGGCAGGCGTCCGTGATCGACTGCCCGTAAGTCAGCTCCGACGCGTGCCCCAGCGAAAGCTCCTGCCGCCCACCCGCCAGGAAGCTCTCCATCATCAGCCCGGAAATCCCGCGCTCGCCCGCCGCGATCCGGGCAGCCAGCTCGGACACCACCACGCCCTGCCGGACGTGGTCCTTGCCGCTGTTCCCGTGCGAAGCGTCGATGATGACCCGCTCCGGCAGGCCCGCCTTCGCCAGCCGGGCCAGCGTGTCCGAAACGGAACCGGCGTCGTAGTTCGGCCCGCCGTTGTGGCCGCGCAGGATCACGTGGCAGTCCGGGTTGCCCGAGGTCGTCAGGAGCGCCGCGAGACCGTCCGTGTTGATGCCCGGGAACACGTGGCTCGCCGCCGCCGCGCGGGTGGCGTCGATCGCCACCTGGACGTCGCCCTCGGTCGAGTTCTTGATGCCCACCGGCATCGACAGCGCGCTGCACAGCTGGCGGTGGACCTGGCTGGCCGCCGTGCGGGCGCCGATCGAGCCCCACGTCACGATGTCCGCGATGAACTGCGGCGTGATCGGGTCGAGGAACTCGCACCCCACCGGCAGGCCGAGCTCGGACACGTCGAGCAGCAGCTTGCGGGCCATCCGCAGGCCCTTGTTGACGGCGAACGTGCCGTCGAGGTCCGGGTCGTTGATCAGGCCCTTCCAGCCCAGCGTCGTGCGCGGCTTCTCGAAGTACACGCGCATCACGATGTGCAGTTCGCCGCGCAGCTCCTCGGCCTTCGCGGCCAGCCGGCGGGCGTAGTCGAGGGCCGCTTCGGGGTCGTGGACCGAGCACGGGCCGACGACCACGAGGAGCCGGTCGTCGCGGCCTTCCAGGATGTCGACCGTTTCGGCGCGGCCGTGCCGCACCACCTTCGCGACGGCGGCGTCGACCGGATGATCTTCGCGCAGCAGCGCGGGCGAAATGAGCGGACTGATCGACGTGGTGCGCGCGGCGTCGAGGTCACCGATGGTGGCCGGTCCGGCGGAGAGCGTCATGGCGGGGGTGTTCCTTCCTGGTGGACACCGACCCGCGGGGGACTCGCCGAGCCGGTTGGGAAATCCGGCTCGGGGTGGGAGTCAGCGCAGGTTCACGCCGCCGTGCCCACCCGGGGCCGGCTTCGTAAACCAGAAATAGCGCTGCACGGGGTCAACCTAGCACAGCCCGATCCGGCAGGTGGTACGGCCTGCACCGATCAAGACGAGAGCCGCTACGCTGGCGTCTGACGAAATGTGACTGTCATCTCCCGAGAACAGACGGAGGCTACTCATGCGTGTCGGTGTGCTGACCGGCGGCGGCGACTGCCCGGGGCTCAACGCGGTGATCCGCGCGGTGGTGCGCAAGGGCATCGAGGTGCACGGCTGGGACTTCGTGGGCTTCCGCAACGGCTGGAACGGCCCGCTGACCGGCGACAGCCGCCCGCTGGGCCTGAACGACGTCGAGGACATCCTCACCCGCGGCGGCACCATCCTGCGGTCCTCGCGCACGAACCCGTACAAGGTCGAGGGCGGCGTCGACAAGATCAAGCAGGTCCTCGCCGACCAGGGCGTCGACGCGCTGATCGCGATCGGCGGCGAGGACACCCTCGGCGTCGCGAAGCGGCTGACCGACGACGGCGTCGGCGTCGTGGGTGTACCCAAGACGATCGACAACGACCTGGGCGCCACCGACTACACCTTCGGCTTCGACACCGCGGTCTCCATCGCGACCGAGGCGATCGACCGGCTGCACACCACGGCCGAGTCGCACCACCGCGCGCTCGTGGTCGAGGTCATGGGCCGGCACGCCGGCTGGATCGCGCTGCACTCCGGCCTGGCCGGCGGCGCGAGCGTGATCCTGGTGCCGGAGCGGCACTTCAACGTCGACCAGGTCGTCTCCTGGGTCGAGCGCCGCTTCGAGAAGGAGTTCGCGCCGATCATCGTCGTCGCCGAGGGCGCGCTGCCCGAGGGCGGCGAGGAGAAGCTGCTCACCGGCGAGAAGGACGCCTTCGGGCACGTCCGCCTCGGCGGCATCGGCACCTGGCTGGCCGACGAGATCGCCCACCGCACCGGCAAGGAGTCCCGCGCGGTGGTCCTCGGCCACGTCCAGCGCGGCGGCACCCCGACGGCCTACGACCGCGTCCTGGCCACCCGCTTCGGCCTCAACGCGGTCGACGCGGTCGCGGACGGCGACTTCGGCGTGATGGTCGCCCTCAAGGGCACGGACATCGTCCGCGTGAAGCTGTCCGAGGCGACGGCCGAGCTGAAGACGGTCCCGGTCGAGCGCTACCAGGAAGCCGAAGTCTTCTTCGGCTGAGTTCCCCGTCGAAGGGCCGCTCCGGGGTTTCCCGGGGCGGCCCTTCGCACGTTCAGGGCCGCTGGCGCACCTCGTCGACGATGCCCTGGCGCACGACCACACCGGTCGTCCCGGAGCCGAGGTAGGCGAAGGTCACCGGGTCGAACAGGAACTCGTCCTGGTTGCCGATCCCGTACCCGGTCGTGCTGGTCCAGGTGATGCCGACGACGGCCCGGCCGGTGGCGTCCTTCGCGTCGGTGCGGGCGACCAGGCCCGGCACCTTGGCCACGGCCTCGTAGAGCGCGGCCCTGGCCGCCGGGCTCAGGTAGCCCCCCGCCAGGTCGACGACCTCGGCGCCGAGGTCGTGCCGGGTGTCGCCCTCGCCGTAGGTGCTCTTGTGCAGGTAGGCGAGCATGGCGTCGGCGTCCGTGGGCAGGTCCGCAGGGACGGCGGGGTGCGGCACGCACCGGTTCGTCACCGTCCGCCCGTGGCTCTCGTGCTGCACGCGCTTCCCGTCGCGGCAGCCCGCCACCTCGGCTTCGTGGCCGTACAGGAACGCCAGCCCGTCGTGGGTGCCGTCCACCGACGCCCACGTTTCGTTCTCCCGGCCGTCCGCGAGCCGCGTCCTGGTGTAGACGAACTGGTCCGGCCGCGGGGTGACGTCCGGCAGGGCGCGGGCCTTCGCGGCCGCGGCGTGCAGGATCCGCACCGGTTCGGGCCCGGGATTCGGCGGAACCGCGGTGTCGGCCGGGGTGAGGACGACGACAGCGGCGGCGGCCGCGGCGAGCCCGGCCGCCGTGAGCCCGCCCCGGAACACCCGCCGGTGCCGGGGGCGAGCCGAGGCCGTGGCGGCGAGCAGCTCGGCCCGCTTCCGGGCCAGGTCGCCGGGCGCCGGGAGCCCGGCCGGTCCGGCGAAGTCGCGCAGCAGCTGCATGTCATCCATGGTTCGAGACCTCCTCGGCTGGCGCGTGCCCCAGTTCCGCGCGGACTTTCCTGCGGGCCCGGTTCAGGCGCGACCGGACGGTGCCGACCGGGATCCCCAGCGCCGTCGCGACCTCCTCGTAGGCCAGTCCTTCCCAGGCGATCAGCAGCAGGACGTCGCGGTCCCGCCGGGCCAGTCCGGCCAGCGCCGCGGCGAGCCGTCCGGTCATCGCCTGGGCCGTCACCCGCTCGGCGACGCGGTCCGCGTGGCCGTCCTGCTCGGCCGGCGGGCCGAGTGCGGCGCGCAGCCGGTACTCGCGGGCCTCTTCGCGACGGCGCTGGCCGACGAGGTTGGTGGCGATGCCGTAGAGCCACGGCCGCGCGCTCGGGAAGGCCGGGTCGTAGCGGCCGCGCCCGCCGAACGCGATCAGGAACGTCTCGCCCATCAGGTCGTCGGCGGCCTGGCCGCCGAGCCGCCGGGCGAGGTAGCGATGGATGTGCGGGGCGTGGCGGTCGAAGACCACCGCGAACCGCTCGGGGTGCTCCAGCGACGCGGTGATGACGTCCGCGTCGTCCCCGGCTTCACCTGGTGAACTCATGAACCGCCTGCCTGTCGTGAGGCCATCTCCCCGGTTGTTGGCAGCAGGGGCGGATCGAGTTCACGCTAGATGCGGGCCAGCACGTCCAGGACGCCGACGGCGGCGGCGATGTCGTCGGTGAGCGGCCGGTCGTCGAGACCGGGATCCAGTACTGCCGACGCCGCTTCGAACGCGTCCCGCACCGGCAGCTCCACCAGATCGGCCTCCCGCATCCGCAGCGCCCGGACCGCCGCCACCAGCTCGCACGCCAGTACCTGCTGGTAGGCCGAACACGCCGCGGTGGCCGCGCGGGCCGCCTGGGTCGAGAAGCTCGCGTGGTCCTCGATGCCGCGTGACACCACCGCCGTGCCGAGGGTCGCCGGGAGCGCTGCCTGCCGCAGCTCGGTCAGCGCGTCGTGCGCCACGTACTCCAGGATCATCACGCCCGAGCTGCCCGGCGGTCCCGCCGCCAGGAACGGCCGCAGCCCGGTGAACTCCGGCTCCACCAGGTCGCCGAGCCGCGCCACCGACAGCTCCGCCACCTGGTGCACGGTCGCCCGGGCCTGGTCCAGCGCCGTCGACACGTACGCCGTGTGGAAGTGCGCGTGGTGGTAGGCGTCGTTGTGCACCGTCGAGATCATCGGGTTCTCCGTGCTCGCGTTGATCTCGACGGCGAGGACGTCCCGCAGGTAGTGGATCGCGTCCAGCGCCGGGCCCTGGACCTGCGGGAACGCCCGCAGCCCGAACGGGTCCTGGATCCGGCGTCCCGGCTTCGGCGTCTGGTGCATGCCCAGCAGCCGCCGCATCTCGGCCGCGCAGGCGACCTGCCCCGCGTGCGGACGCGCTTCGTGCACCGGCGTCGCGTACGCCTCGGGGTTGCCGTCGAGGGCGACGTACGTCAGCGCCGCGACGGCGTGGCTCGCGCGGGTCAGCGTGTCCAGCCGCATCGCGGAAAGGGTCGCTTCGGCGAGCGTTGCGGCGTTGCTGCTCATGAACGCCAGCGCGTCGCCCGCCCGCACCGGCACGGGCGGCACGTGTCCGGTGACCCACGGCCGTTCGCCGGTGAGCGCCAGTGCCGCCTCGGCCAGCGGGGCCAGGTCGCCGGTGCCGATCGCGCCGAGCCGGTGCACCAGCGGCCGGGCGCCGGTGCGGACCGCTTCGGCCAGCGCGCCGATCAGCTCGGGGCTGATCCCGGACCGGCCCGCGAGGAGCTGGTTGAGCCGGATCAGCAGCATCGCCCGGACCTGGCCGGGCGGCAGCTCGTCCCCGCTGCCGCCCGCGTGGCTGCGCAGCAGCCGCAGGCCGTGCTCCACGGAGCTCTCGACCGGGTCGTCCTTGTTGGCCCCGACGCCGGTGGTCCGGCCGTAGACCACGCGGCGCGTGCTCAGCTCTTCGGCGAGTTTCCACGCGTGCTCGGCCGCGCGCAGCGCGGCGATCGAGACGTCGATGCCCAACGGGCCCTCGGTGCGCGCCGCGGCCACCACGTCCGCGCACCGCAGGGTCCGGCCGTCCACCCGGATCAAGGCAGCCTCCTTCCGACTGCCCCTCACTATGCGGCTAGGGCGACGGCGGCTGCCAGGGCGGTACCGGCCAGTCCCACCGCGGGACGGGTTCGTGCAGGTTCGGCTCGGCGCCGGGCGCGGAGAAGATCACGGCCAGCCGGCTGCCCCACTCGAGGTAGCCGGCGAACGCGGCCCGGAACTCCGGGTCGCCGGGCAGGCCGGCCTCGTCGGCCGCGTCGAGCAGCAGGGTCACCCACCGGCGGCGCTGCGCCTCGGTGATCCCGCGGCCGAGGTGGCGGCCGATCATGTGGGCGTGCCCGCCGTGGCTCGCGGAGTACTCGGCCGGCCCGCCGAACACCTCGCCCAGCCAGCCGGCGACGTGCTCGGCGTGGTGCGGGTCCATGTGCCGGAAGACCGGTTCGAGCAGCGGATCTTCGAGGACGTGGCCGTAGAAGATCGTCAGCAGCTTCACGAGGGCCTCGTGGCCGCCCGCCCAGTCGTAGAGGGTCGGGGGCGGCGGGGTTTCTGGCACGATCACCGGATCAGGCAACCAGGGGCGGCCCGGCCGGGCAACCACGTACTTTCCGGTGCGTAGGGAGAGCGGGATGAAGCGGTACCAGTGCGCGACGGAACTGGCGGTCGACCTGATCGGCGGCAAGTGGAAGCCGGTGATCCTGGCCCACCTCAAGGAAGGCGCCCACCGCTACGGCGAGCTGCGGCGCCGGATGCCGGGGGTGAGCGAGAAGATGCTGACCCAGCAGCTGCGCGAGCTCGCGGCGGACGGCGTCGTCCGCCGCGAGGAGTTCGACGGCCGGGTCCCGCACGTCGA
This sequence comes from Amycolatopsis kentuckyensis, assembly GCF_002155975.1. Classification (GTDB taxonomy): domain Bacteria; phylum Actinomycetota; class Actinomycetes; order Mycobacteriales; family Pseudonocardiaceae; genus Amycolatopsis; species Amycolatopsis kentuckyensis. The sequence goes on along the minus strand of NZ_MUMI01000239.1, from coordinate 7,349 downwards.
GTACCACCTCACGGAGGTGGGGGAGGAGCTGCGCCCGGCGCTGACGGCGTTGTACGAGTGGGGCGAGCGCCGCGCGGCCGAGCGGGGCATCGCCTTCGAGCCGGCGCCGGGCTCCGCTCGGCCCTGACCCGTCCGGAGGGCGCGGTCAGGCGGGGTCGGTCTCGTCCAGGCGGTGTTCGAGGGCGTCCAGCCGGTCCGACCAGAACCGGCGGTAGGGCGCCAGCCAGGCGTCGACCTCGGCCAGGGGTTCCGGGCGCAGCGCGTAGCACCGCCGCTGCGCCGCGACCCGGACCGTCACCAGCCCGGCTTCGCGCAGCACGCGCAGGTGCTTGGACACCGCCGGCTGGCTCAGCGCCAGCTCGTCGACCAGCTCGCCGACCGAGCGTTCGCCGTCGCGCAGCAGGTCGAGGATGGTCCGGCGCCGGGGCTCGGCGAGGACGTCGAAAGTCTGCATCACCCCTGAAATGTGCTCCGCCGCGCATATTCCTGTCAAGGAATGTGGACCTTGCATGGTCTGAACCATTGACCTAGTGGTCTAGTCCACTTACGGTAAGTGTGGTCCTCACCACTCCGGCACCATGGCCGTGAGTAATTCCCGGAGGGAGAACACATGTCCCGTTTCCGCAGGAAGAGCTTCTCGGCGCTGCTGGCCGTGGCGGCCGCCGCCGGCCTCGTCGCGGGTGGCGCGACGGCTCCGGTGGCCGCCGCCGCGACCGATGCCTCGGTCGGCAAGGTGGTCGGTTACTTCACCGAATGGGGTGTCTACGACCGCAACTACCACGTCAAGAACATCGAGACGTCGGGCTCGGCGAGCAAGCTGACCCACATCAACTACGCGTTCGGCAACGTGACGAACGGCGGCTGCGCGATCGGCGACGCCTACGCCGACTACCAGAAGACCTACGACGCCGCGGGCAGCGTCGACGGCGTCGCCGACACCTGGGACCAGCCCCTCGCCGGCAGCTTCAACCAGCTCAAGAAGCTCAAGGCCAAGCACCCCGGCCTGAAGGTCCTCTGGTCCTTCGGCGGCTGGACCTGGTCGGGCGGCTTCGGGCAGGCCGCGCAGAACCCCACGGCGTTCGCGAACTCCTGCTACAACCTGGTCAACGACCCGCGCTGGGCCGGCGTCTTCGACGGCATCGACATCGACTGGGAGTACCCCAACGCCTGCGGCCTCTCCTGCGACACCAGCGGTGCGGCGGCGTTCAAGAACCTGCTCCAGGCCCTGCGGGCGAAGTTCGGCTCGAAGCTGGTCACCGCGGCGATCACCGCCGACGGCACCGGCGGCGGCAAGATCGACGCGGCCGATTACGGCGGCGCCGCGCAGTACGTCAACTGGTACAACGTGATGACCTACGACTACTTCGGCGCCTGGGCCGCGCAGGGCCCGACGGCTCCGCACTCGCCGCTGACGTCGTACGCGGGCATCCCGACCGCCGGGTTCCACTCCGACGCGGCCATCCAGAAGCTCAAGAGCAAGGGTGTCCCGTCGAGCAAGCTGTTGCTGGGCATCGGGTTCTACGGCCGCGGCTGGACCGGCGTCACGCAGAGCGCCCCCGGCGGCACGGCGACCGGCCCGGCGCCCGGCAAGTACGAGCAGGGCATCGAGGACTACAAGGTGCTCAAGACGTCCTGCCCGTCGACCGGCACGGTCGCCGGCACCGCGTACGCCAAGTGCGGCAGCAACTGGTGGAGCTACGACACCCCGGCGACCATCGCCGGCAAGATCTCCTACGCCAAGACCCAGGGCCTGGGCGGCGCGATGTTCTGGGAGCTCTCGGGTGACACCACGAACGGCGAGCTGATCACCGCCGTCGCGAAGTGACCTCTCGGGGGCACCGGCGGAACTCGTCGGTGCCCCCGTTTACTGTCGTCCGCGTGAAGTTCAGCGGATTCGGCGAGTACGCCGTCGACTTCTTCGACGGCCTCGTGGAGGACAACTCCAAGCCCTACTGGGACGACCACGTCGAGACCTACAAGTCCGACGTCCGGGCCCCGATGGAGGCGCTGCTGGCCGAGCTGGCCCCCGAGTTCGGGGACGGCTTCGGCGAGCCCAAGGTGTTCCGGCCCTACCGGGACGTCCGCTTCGCCAAGGACAAGACGCCGTACAAGACCCACTGCGGCGGGGTGATCGAGCAGGGCCGCGGCGGCGGCGCCTACTACGTCGAGGTCGGGCCGGACGGCCTGCGCGTCGGCGGCGGGTGCTTCCACCTGGCGTCCGACCAGATCGCCCGGTTCCGCAAGGCGGTCGACACGGACCTGCACGGCGAAGCGCTGCGGAAGATCCTCGCCAAGCTGGAGCGCGCCGGCTGGGAGGTCAAGGGCGACCGCCTGAAGTCGAAGCCGCGCGGGTTCGCCGAGGACCACCCGCGCCTCGACCTGCTGCGCTACCGCTCGGTGTATGCCGTGCGCGGCTGGGAGCCCGACGACGTCCTGCACGAGCGAGGCGCCTTCGACCGCGTCCGGAAGGCCTGGCGGCAGCTCCGGGAGTTCAACGAGTGGGCCCGTGACCGCGTCGGGCCCAGTGAACAACCGCGTCGCTAGCGTGATCTGACCAGGCAGGCTTCTGAACACTTTCTTGAACATTCGGGATCGGTACAGACGTACGAGCGAAGAGGGTCTACGCTATGTGGACGTGAGCCGACGCGCGAAGATCGTTTGTACCCTGGGCCCAGCCACCGCGACCCCGGAGAAGATGCGGGCCCTGGTGGATGCCGGCATGGACGTGGCCAGAATGAACTTCAGCCACGGCAGCCACAGCGACCACAAGCAGGTCTACGACCTGATCCGGGCCGCCGCCGCCGAGAGCGGGCGGGCGGTCGGCATCCTCGCCGACCTGCAGGGCCCGAAGATCCGCCTGGGCACGTTCGCCGGCGGGCCGGTCGAGTGGCACAACGGCGACGTCGTCCGGATCACCGTCGAGGACGTCGCCGGCACCCACGACCGCGTCTCGACCACCTACAAGGGCCTGGCGAAGGACGCCAAGCCCGGCGACCGGCTGCTCGTCGACGACGGCAAGGTCGGCCTGGTGGTCAAGGGCGTCGAGGGCCCGGACGTCGTCTGCGAGGTCACCGAGGGCGGCCCGGTCAGCAACAACAAGGGCGTCTCGCTGCCCGGCATGGACGTCTCCGTGCCCGCGCTGTCCGACAAGGACATCGAGGACCTCGAGTTCGCGCTCGAGCTGGGCGTCGACTTCATCGCCCTGTCCTTCGTCCGCTCGCCGGCCGACATCGACCTGGTCCACCAGGTGATGGACCGGGTCGGCAAGGGCCGGCTGCCGGTCGTGGCCAAGATCGAGAAGCCCGAAGCCGTCTACAACCTCGAAGCCATCGTGCTGGCCTTCGACGCGGTGATGGTCGCCCGCGGCGACCTCGGCGTCGAGCTGCCGCTGGAGCAGGTCCCGCTGGTGCAGAAGCGCGCCATCCAAATCTGCCGCGAGAACGCGAAGCCGGTCATCGTCGCGACGCAGATGCTCGAGTCGATGATCAACAACTCCCGGCCGACCCGCGCCGAGGCCTCCGACGTCGCGAACGCGGTGCTCGACGGCGCCGACGCGCTGATGCTGTCCGGCGAGACCTCGGTCGGCCGGTACGCGATCGAGGTCGTCGAGACGATGGGCCGGATCATCGAGGCGGTCGAGACCGACTCGCCGGTCGTCCCGCCGCTGACGCACGTCCCGCGCACCAAGCGCGGCGTCATCTCCTACGCCGCCCGCGACATCGGCGAGCGGCTCAACGCGAAGGCCCTGGTCGCGTTCACGCAGTCCGGTGACACCGTCCGCCGCCTCGCGCGGCTGCACACCCGGCTGCCGCTGCTGGCGTTCACGCCGGAGGAGAGCGTCCGCAGCCAGCTCTCGATGACCTGGGGCACGACGACCCGGATCGTGCCGTTCGTGGACTCGACCGACCAGATGATCCAGCAGGTCGACCACGCGATGCTGGAGATGGGCAAGTACCAGAAGGGCGACCTGGTCGTCATCGTGGCCGGCTCCCCGCCGGGCACCGTCGGGTCGACCAACCTGATCCGCGTGCACCGGCTCGGTGAAGACGACCACGCTTGAGAGACCGACCGCTCAGTATGCACGTAAGGTCCTGGCATGACTGAAATGGCCAGGACGGCCGCCACCGAACTGGAGCTCCCCGGTGGCGGCCAGCCGGTGCTCGACCGCCTGATCGCGCTGCTCGACCTCGAGAAGATCGAAGAGAACATCTTCCGCGGCGTCTCGCCCGCCCACTCGCCGGTGCGGGTGTTCGGCGGGCAGGTCGCCGGCCAGGCGCTGGTCGCGGCCGGGCGCACGGTTCCCGAGGAACGCCGGGTGCACTCGCTGCACGCGTACTTCATCCGCGGCGGCGACCCCAGCGTGCCGATCGTCTACGAGGTCGACCGGATCCGGGACGGCCGGTCGTTCACCACCCGCCGGGTCGTGGCGATCCAGCACGGCAAGGCGATCTTCTCGCTCTCGGCGTCGTTCCAGAAGGACGAACCGGGCATCGAGCACTCCGAGGACATGCCGGAGGGCATCCCGGCGCCGGAGACGCTGCCGACGCTGATGGAGCGGGCCGAGGGCTACGCGATCGGCGCGCACGCCCGGCCGCGGCCGATCGACCTGCGGTACGTCAACGAGCCGCCGTGGGTCACCCGCGAGACCGGCGAGCTGCCCGCGCGCAACCAGGTGTGGATGCGCGCCGACGGCAAACTGCCCGACCAGCAGCTGCTGCACGTCTGCGTGCTGACCTACGCCTCGGACATGACGCTGCTGGACTCGGTGCTCGCCCGCCACGGCGTCTACTGGGACACCGACAAGGTGCTCGGCGCCAGCCTCGACCACGCGCTGTGGTTCCACCGGCCGTTCCGCGCGGACGAGTGGTTCCTCTACGACAGCGCCTCGCCGACGGCGTCCGGCGCCCGCGGCCTGGCCACCGGCCGGTTCTTCGCCCAGGACGGCACGCTGATCGCGACGGTCGTCCAAGAAGGACTCCTGCGCGTGCTGTGAAGTTCGCCGGGAAATCACCCTCACGGGCGACTAATAGCTCGAATATTCGTCGCCGGAAAAGGGCATTCGGCCCGGGTGAGGGGCCCGGGACCGATCGGGGGACGGCCCCGGACCCCTCCGTCCGATGATCACGCGGCACTTCGCGCGGTCATCGTCTACCCTGCTCAGAGGCCAGTCGAAGCCACGGCTGGCCGACTGTCAGGCGCCCGAAGCAGTGCAGGGTGCGAGGATACAAGAGCATTCTGCAAATTGCAGATCCGGCGCCGGAATCGACTCGATGTTAATGCTCCACCGACTCCGCGCCCGGATGGTTGGATACAGGTAGCACTCGACATCCGGAGGTGCCGCGATGGCAAGGGGACAGAGCCCCACGGTTCGCCGCCGGAGGCTGGCGGGGGAGCTGCGCCGGCTCCGCGAGGCCGCCGACCTCACCATCGACGAGGTGGGCGAGAAGCTCGAGTGTTCGGCGTCGAAGATCAGCCGCATCGAGACCGGCCACGTCGGCGTCACCCCGCGTGACGCCCGCGACATGCTCGCCCTCTACGGCATCACCGGCGACGAGCAGGAAGCGCTCGTCCAGCTGGCCAGGGAGGCCCGCAAGCGCGGCTGGTGGCACGCGTACAACGAGGTGTTCACCGGCACCTTCGTCGGGCTCGAAGCCGACGCCAGCTCCCTGCGCGCGTTCCAGGCGCTGCTGGTACCCGGGCTGCTGCAGACCGAGCGGTACGCCCGCGCGGTGATCCGCGCGCTGCGGCCGGACGCCGAGGACGCCGAGATCCGCCGCCGCGTCGCCGCCCGGATGGCCCGGCAGGAACTGCTGTCCGACACCCCGCCGCCGGAGTACTGGGCGGTGATGGACGAGGCCGTGCTCCGCCGCGTGGTCGACAGCCCCGAAGTGATGGCCGAGCAGCTCTACCGGATGGTCGCCGTCGCCGAGAAGCCGAACGTGACCGTCCAGGTCGTGCCGTTCGGGGCCGGCGCGCACCCCGGCATGGAAGGTCCCTTCCTCATCATGGGCTTCCCCGAGCAGGCCGACCCGGACGTCGTCTACGTCGACGACAGCACGTCCAGCGGCCTCTACCTGGAGGAACCCACAGACGTGCGGCGCTACGGGCTGATGTTCGACCATCTGCGCGCCGCCGCACTGAAACCGGACGACTCGGTGGACCTGATCGCCGAGGCGGCCGGACGGTTCGCCGAACAGGCGGCCGTACCGGGTCCGGTGCACCATCCGGAACCGAGGACACAGTAAGGGAGTGGGGACCATGGAAGCAGAACTCTCCGGGGCGCGGTGGCGCAAGAGCAGCCACAGCGGCGGCGGCAACGACTGCGTCGAGGTCGCGTTCGTCGACGGTGGGGCCGCGCTGCGCGACTCGAAGGACCCCGAAGGGGGTGCGTTCCGCCTGCCCGCGTCGGGTTGGCGGGGGCTGCTGGCCGCGGTGCGGACCGGCGGCCCGGCGCACGACTGAGTCACTCAGGAACGAGGCGCTCCGAGAAGACCCCTTACCCCCGCCGAGCTGGGCTCGGCCGGGAGTAAGGGGTCTTCTTGCGTCGAGAGCTGCGTGATCACCCGATGCCCGGGGTGTGCCCTCAGGACGAACCTGAGTGCTACCAACCGGAGAGACAGGGGAACACGATGCACAGCGATCTCATGCTCGACGCGGTCCGAGCCGAAGCGGCCTACCGGGCCGAGGAACTGCGGAAGGCCGGGCGCAGCGCCTGGGCCGTCCGCGCTCGCAGCGCCGTCCGCCACCTGCGGGCCGCGCACGCCGACGTCGAGGTACCGAAGCAGGAGCGCCGTGAGGCCGCGCGGGAGACCGCCGGCGCCGGCAAGACCGCCCGGTAAGGGGCGGCGAGATGGTGTCGAAGGCGATAAGCGGTCGGAAACTGTCGGTGCGGTAGGTCAGAATGCTCCTCGTGCCCCGACTCGGCTCCGGAATCCCGCTCGTCGCCCGTACCCACGAGATGCGGCGGCTCCGCGCCGCCTTCGCCAGGGCAGAACGTGGCGAAGCCGGCGCGGTGCTGCTCTCGGGGGACGCCGGGGTCGGCAAGACCCGGCTGCTGACCGCGCTCGGCGAGCACGTCGGAGGCTGCGGTGCGCTGGTGCTCACCGGCCGCTGCATCGACGTCCGCGAAGGCGGTCTTCCTTATCTTCCGTTCGCCGAGGCGCTCGCCCCCCTCGGCGCGGCGACGGACGCGGTGCTCGCGGCCGCGGTGCGGGCCCGGCCCGCGCTCGGGCGGCTGCTGCCGCAGGGGCAGGGGCTGGAGGAACCGCGGACGGCCGAACACCCGCCGATGACCTCCAACGACCGGGAAACCATGGTGCGTCCCCGGCCGGAGCAGGATCTCGGTCAGC
>NZ_MUMI01000238.1 GCF_002155975.1 Amycolatopsis kentuckyensis | reverse complement strand
CCGCCCGGCGCCGGGCGGGCTGAGGCGTATTCCGCACCCGCGCGGCGATCCACACGCAAGCGTGGAGTAGAGCGCTGACCTGCGAATCTGTGACCGTAGAAGTGAAGAACGGAACCTTCCTACCCGACCCGTAAGGGGGAGAGTGCGTTGGGCAATGGTTGGCGCGCGCTCAGACGCCGCATCCTGACACCAGACGTTTCCGAGACCTCGCTCGAGAAGCGAGGTTTCCACCGGAAGAGCCCAGCCGCTCAAGAACGGCTCGAGACGATCGGGGAGAAATTCCTGCTCGGGTACGCGCATGCGGTCGAAGCGCGTTCGGCCGAGCAGGCGGAAGAATGGCTCGAGCGCATCCCCCCGCAATTCCGCGGATTCGCCTACGAAGGCGCGGGAATGGGTTACGGCGTGCTGGACGGGCTGCCGTTCGGCAAGAGCACGAACACGGCCGAGTTCCTGGCCGGCCCCGGCGAGAAGCACGACTACATCATCTACGTCGGGGTCGGCTGGGCGATGTGCCGGCTGCCGCGGTTCGCCTGGCCCAAGGCGTCGGCGTTCGACCCGCTGCTGCGCTGGCTGGTGCTCGACGGCTACGGCTTCCACCAGGCGTACTTCAAGACCGGCAAGTACATCGAGCAGCAGTACCAGGAGCAGGGTTTCTCCTGGCCGGACCGGCGCTACGACGGCTACGCGCTGCGGGCCATCGACCAGGGCATCGGCCGGGCGCTGTGGTTCATCTGCGGCACCGACGTCGCCCTGGTGACCAAGACGATCGAAAAGTTCCCGGAGTCGCGCCACGGCGACCTGTACGCCGGGGTGGGGCTGGCCTCGACCTACGCGTGCGGTGTCACGGCCGAGGAGCTGGCGGAGCTGGTCGACCGGGCCGGCATCCACCACGGGCAGCTGGCGCAGGGGAGCGCCTTCGCCGCCGAGTGCCGGGTGCGCTCGGGCCTGATGATCCCGGAGACCCAGATGGCGGCCCGGGCGATCTGCGGGCTCTCGGCCGAGCGCGCGGCGGCCATCACCCAAGAGGTCCGGCCGGACGTGGTCGTCGACGGCGATGACGTCCCGGCGTTCGAAACCTGGCGGCAGCGGATCGCCGAAGAAGTGCTGACCCACGGAGGGAAGAACAAATGACCGCGACCTTGGGCTGGCTGCGCAAACAGCTGGCGGGCATCGTGGCGCTGGTGCTGATCCTCGGCCTGTTCCTGGTCGCGCGGCTGCCCAGCGTCTCCGCCGCCGAGCAGGACACGATGGCGGGCAAGTTCCACTTCACCCCGATGACGATCGCGCTGCCCGCGGCGAAGAAGTCGCAGTCGATCCGGACGGTGAACAAGGAGTACGAGAAGATCGCGGCCTGGATCTCCTCGGTGGGCGCCGCGATCGCGATCAACGACATCAGCGGCAGCGGCAAGCCGAACGACCTCTGCCTGGTCGACCCGCGCAGCGACCAGGTCGTCGTCACGCCGACGCCGGACTCGGGCCCGCGGTACGCGCCCTTCGCGCTCGACCCCGCGCCGGTGCTGCCGACGTGGGACTACATGGCGCCGATGGGCTGCGTCCCCGGTGACTACAACGAAGACGGCCGCACCGACGTCCTGGCCTACTACTGGGGCCGGACCCCGGTGCTGTTCCTGCAGAAGGCCACCGCGACGAAGTTCGACGCCGACGCGTTCCAGCCGACCGAGCTGGTCGCGGGCAACCACCGCGGCCCGGACGGCAAGTACAACGGCCCGCTGTGGAACACCGACTCCGTCACGATCGGCGACTTCGACGGCGACGGGCACGTCGACGTCTTCGTCGGGAACTACTTCCCGGACAGCAAGGTCCTCGACCCGAACGCCGACGGCGGCATCACGCTGAACCAGTCGATGTCGCACGCGGTGAACTCGGGGGCCAAGTTCATCTTCCGCTGGACCGGTGCCACGTCCGGGGCACACCCGACCACCCGGTTCGTCGACGCGTCCCAGGGCATCCCGGAGAGCGCGCGCCTCGGCTGGACGCTGGCCTCCAGCGCGACCGACATCGACGGCGACAACCTGCCGGAGCTCTACATCGCCAACGACTTCGGGCACGACCACTTCCTGTACAACAAGTCCACGCCGGGGCACATCGAGCTCGCCGAGGTCACCGGCGTCCGCGGGATCGACGACCCGAAGTCGAAGGTGCTGGGCCACGACTCCTTCAAGGGGATGGGCGTCGACTTCGGCGACCTGAACCACGACGGCCTCTACGACCTGTTCGTCAGCAACATCACGACGTCGTGGGGTATCGAAGAGTCGAACTTCCAGTTCATGAACCAGGCCTCGAACACCGCGGACCTGACCCGGCAGCTGAAGGACGGGGTCGCGCCGTTCCACGACGACAGCGCCGCGAACGGCACGGCGTGGTCCGGCTGGGGCTGGGACGTCAAGATCCAGGACTTCAACAACAGCGGCGACAACCAGATCGCGCAGGCGACCGGGTTCGTCAAGGGCGCGATCAACCGCTGGCCGAACCTGCAGGAGATCGCCACCGCGCACGACGGCCTGCTGTCCAACCCGTACTGGTGGCCGAACGCCAAGGCCGGTGACGACATCGGTGGTGACCAGACGCTGCACTTCTTCGTGAAGACCGCCGACGGCCGCTACACCGACCTCGCGCCGAAGCTCGGCCTGGCGGTGCCGGTGCCCACCCGCGGCATCGCCGTCGGGGACACCAACGCCGACGGCCTGCCCGAGTTCGCCGTGGCGCGGCAGTGGGAAGAGCCGATCTTCTACCACAACGACAGCCCGAACCCCGGCAAGTACCTGCAGCTGAAGCTGACCGCCGACGCCCCGGTGGCGCCCGGCCCGCTGCCCGCGGCCGGCTCGCCTGCGATCGGCGCCCAGGTCACCGTGACCACCTCGGACGGCAAGAAGTACCTCGGCCGGGTCGACGGCAGCAGCGGTGAGGCCGGCCGGCGCAGCTTCGACATCCAGATCGGTCTCGGGCACAACGTCAGCGGCCCGCTCGACGTGCACCTGCAGTGGCGGGACCGGAACGGGCAGCTGCGGACGCAGAACCTGAAGCTCGAACCCGGCTGCCACATGTACCAGCTCGGCTCCACGGCGAAGGAAGCGATGTGACATGACCACCCCGACTCTGACCAAGGTGGACAGTGCGCCACCGAAGCGGACCAACAAGGTCATCACCGCGCTGCGGCGCTTCGCGATCTCCATCACGATCTTCAACATCGTCGGCTACACCGTGCTCGGCTTCGAGCAGCCGTGGCTGTACCCGTTCGTCGCGCTGGCGACCGCGTACACCACGGAGATCGTCCTCGAGATCATCAACGCCCGGGTGACCGGGCGCGAGGTCCGGTTCCGGGGCAACGGGTTCAAGGGGCTGGCGGAGTTCCTCCTCCCGTCGCACATCACCGGGCTCGCGCTGAACATGCTGACCTACGTCAACGACCAGATCCTCGTGATGATGTTCGGCGTCGTCGTCGCCGTCGGCACGAAGTGGGTGCTGCAGGCGCCGGTGTACGGCCGGTTGCGGCACTACATGAACCCGTCGAACTTCGGCATCACGATCATCCTGCTCGTGTTCCCGTGGGCCAGCATCGCCCCGCCGTACCACTTCACCGAGCAGATCCCCACCTGGGGCGGCTGGCTGATCGTCGGCATCATCCTCGTGTCGGGCACGGTGCTCAACGCGCTGCTGACCAACCGGATGTGGCTGATCGCGGGCTGGTTGAGCTTCTTCGTCGTCCAGGCCTTCGTCCGCGGCTGGCTGTTCGGCACGTCGATCCCCGGCGCGCTGGCGATGGGCACCGGCGTGGCGTTCGTGCTCTACACCAACTACATGGTGACCGACCCGGGCACGTCGCCGTCGAAGCCGGGTGCGCAGTTCCTCTTCGGGTCCGGTGTGGCGGTCGCGTACGGCTTCTTCACCGCCGTGCACGTGGCCTACGGGCTGTTCCTGGCCACCGCGACCATCTGCCTGATCCGCGGCATGTTCCTGTGGGGCCTGCACTTCTCGAACAAGGCGCGGATCAAGTTCGAGGCCGACCAGGCCGCGCTGAAGGCGAAGCTCGAACTCGCGTCGGCACCGCCGGCGGGCGACGAGAAGCCCGGGGCTGTTGCGGCATGACGGTCCCCTCGGACGAGGCCCGGGCGGCGCGCACCGCGCCGCCCGGGCCGCCGCGCCGGGCGACGTTCCGGTTGCTGAAGCAGCTCTTCAGCGACCGGCTCGCGCTCATGGGCGACAACGCCGAGGCCTACGGCGACGTCGTCCGCATCGCCATCGGACCGAAGGCGATGTACCTGGTCAACCACCCGGACCTGGCCAAGCACGTGCTCGCGGACAACGCGGCGAACTACCACAAGGGCATCGGCCTGCAGGAGGCCCGCCGGGCCCTCGGCGACGGCCTGCTCACCAGCGACGGGGACACCTGGAAGAAGCAACGCCGGACCATCCAGCCGGTGTTCCAGCCCAAGCGGATCTCGCGGCAGGCCGCCGTCGTCGCGGCCGAAGTCGACGCGCTGGTCAAGCGGCTGGCCACGCACGACGGGCCGGTCGAGATCCTGCACGAGATGACCGGGCTGACCCTCGGCGTGCTCGGCAAGACGCTGCTCGACGCCGACCTCGGCGGCTACGAAACGCTCGGCCACTCCTTCGAGGCCGTGCAGGACCAGGCCATGTTCGAGGCGGTCACGCTGAGCGCGATCCCGCAGTGGGTGCCGCTGAAGAAGCAGCTGCACTTCCGCACCGCGCGCGACGACCTGCGCCGGATCGCCGACGAGCTGGTCGACCAGCGGCTCGCGAACCCGGTCGAGAACGGCGAGGACGTGCTGTCGCGGCTGATCGCGTCCGGGTCCGAGCAGGGTGCGTCGCGCGAACGCATGCGCGACGAGCTGATCACCCTGCTGCTGGCCGGGCACGAGACGACGGCGAGCACGCTCGGCTGGGCGTTCCACCTGATCGACGAGCACCCGGAGGTCGGCGAGCGGCTGCACGCCGAGGCCGCCCGAGTGCTCGGCGACCGGCTGCCCGAGTACGAGGACCTGCGGAGGCTGACGTTCACCGTGGCGGTGGTCGAGGAGGTCATGCGGCTCTACCCGCCGGTGTGGCTGCTGCCGCGGATCGCCCAGGCCGACGACGAGATCGGCGGGTACCACGTGCCGGCCGGCTCCGACGTCGTCGTGGTGCCCTACACGCTGCACCGGCACCCGGAGTTCTGGACCGACGCCGAGCGCTTCGACCCGGAGCGGTTCACCGCCGCCGAGCGGCCGCCGCGGTACGCCTACCTGCCCTTCGGGGCCGGGCCGAGGTTCTGCATCGGCAACAGCCTCGGGGTGATGGAGGCGGTGTTCGTGCTCGCGCTGGCCGCGCGCGACCTCGAGCTGCGCAAGGTGCCGGGCAAGGTCGTCGAACCCGAGGCGATGCTTTCGCTGCGGGTGCGCGGCGGGCTGCCGATGACCGTGCACCGCCGGGAGCGGACGCGGCGGTCCGAAGCAGCCTGACGTCTACTGTGGACATTCGATGAGGAGGTAGGCCGGTGCAACCCGAGGCCACCGAAGAAGAACGCTTCAAGAACATGACCCTCGAAGCCTATGCGGACACGATCGTCCCGGGGGAGAAGCGATCCCCCGAAGACCGGGCGATCGCCGGGGCCTCGCCCGGTCCCGGCTCGGTGGCGGCGGGCGCGCTCGACCTGCTGAACTTCGACGCGACCGGCGTCACGGCCGGCCTGCCCTACCTCGCGCAGTCGCTCAACGACCACGCGAAGTCCTACGCGGGCGAGGTGGAGCTGGAGCTCGACCACGACGTCCCGCCGTTCGTCGCGCTGCCCTACGAGCACCGCCGCGAGCTGGTGCGCCGGCTGACCACGCCGGGGCACCCGGAGAAGGACGGCTGGGTCAGCCTCGCGCTGTTCTGCAACATGGCCTTCGACAGCGCCGCGCACCTGCACACCGCGGAAGCCATCCGCGACGGCCACCCCGGCCTGCTGGCCCTGGGGTACCGGCCGCCGGACGCGGACGGGTTCTGGCGGTTCCCGAAGTACGGCTACGGCCGCAAGCTGGCCGAACTCCACCCCGACACGACTGCCTCCGGGAGCCCGGCATGAGTGCGATCGACAAGACCGACGTCGTCATCGTCGGCAGCGGTTTCGGCGGGTCCATCCCGGCCTACCACCTCGCCGCGGGCGGGGCCAAGGTGACCGTGCTGGAGCGCGGGCCGTGGCTGGCGGCGGACGACTTCGAGCACGACTACCTGCTCGGCTCGTCCTACACCCGCGCGTTCGACTTCGTCGTCGGCGACGGGATGAGCGTGCTGGGCGGCAACTGCGTCGGCGGCGGCAGCGTGGTGTACTTCGCCGCGATGCCGCGGGCGCCCCGGTTCGTGTTCGAGCGCCACGGCAGCATCGGGCGCCGGATGTGGCCGTCGGTCATCTCGCGGGACGCGCTGGAGCCGTGGTACGACCGCGTCGACGAGTCGATCCCGGTGTCCACACAGGACTGGAGTGACGTCTCCTACGCCGGTGGCCTGTGGGCCGCGGCCTGCAACCACTCGGGGCGCACGGCCAACCCGGCGCCGGTCGCCGTCGACAACGCCACCTGCGTCAACTGCAACTTCATGATGGCGGGCTGCAAGTTCGACGCCAAGCGGTCGATGCTGACCAACTACCTGCCCGCGGCGCTGGCGCACGGCGCGCAGATCCGGCCGCTGCACGAGGTCCAGCGGCTCGAGCGCACGGAGGACGGCGGCTACCGCGTCCACTTCGACGTCGTCGACGAAGAGGACTACCGGATCCACACCGGCACCGGTGTCATCGAGGCGAAGGTCGTCATCATCGCCGCCGGCGCCGGGGCGACCCCGGTGATCCTGCAGCGTTCGGAGGCCGCGCTCGGCGAGATGCCGCACGGCGTCGGCCGGTACTTCTCCGGCAACGGCGAGCGGCTCAACACCGCGATCATCGACGAGGACCGCGTCCGCGAGGTGCTGGGACTGTCGCGTGAGGACGGTCCGGTGTACTCGGCCAACCACATCGGCAAGGGCCCGACCGTCGCGAACTGGGACAAGCTTGACGGGTCGCTGCCGGAGTACGAGCGGTACTCGCTGGAGCAGCTGTACTTCCCGCCGGGCCTGGGCACCATCCTCGCCCAGGTGCCCGGCGGCGAGGAGCCGCGCTGGTACGGGGCGGAGAAGAAGGAGATCCTCAAGCAGTGGGCCAACTGGCTGACGATCTTCCTGATGACCGAGGACGACAACGAAGGCGTCTTCGGCACGCCGCCGCCGACCGGCAACGCGTACCGGATCTCGCAGCAGATGCTCGGCCGCGGTTCGCTGCGCTACGACCCGACGGAGAACACGCGGCACGGCTGGGCGCTCGCGGACGCGGACTGCAAGTCCATCATCGAGAAGGACGGCCTGGCCAAGGTCTCGCCCTGGACGAACGACGTCGTCGGGGCGTACACGGTGCACCCGCTGGCGTCCTGCCGGATCGGGGACGACGCGGCGACGTCCGCGCTGCACCCGAACCACGAGCTGCGCAACCACCCGGGCATCTTCGTCACCGACAGCGCGTCGGTGCCGGGCGCGCTCACGGTGAACCCGGCGATGACCATCGCCGCGCTCGCCGAGCGGTCCATCCCGGGCATCGTCCGTGAGCTGCAGGCCCGAGGCGTCGACGTCAAGTACGGCGCCCCGGCCCCCGACGGCTCGATCACGGGCCGCCGTGCCGTGTCCAAACTGGACCTGGTCGCCGGCAACTGAGGTACGAAACCCGGGACTCGCGTGATCGGGGACGGATCTCGCGTGATTGAAGCCGTGACTCGCGTGATCGGACGCGGTACGGCTCCAATCACGCGAGTTACGGCTCTGATCACGCGAGTTCCGTTTTCCAGCACGCGAGGTTCGCTGGCCCGAGGAGGGTTCATGGCGTCGGGATTGGTGCGGGTTGCGTTGCGGCGGACGCTGCGGGACGTGCGGTACGTCGAGGTGGTGCGGCCGCGGCGGGCGCGGGGGCTGGTGCGGGACGTCTACCGGCAGGTGGAACGGGACTTCGGGATCCTCGCCCCGCCGATCGCGCTGCACTCGGCGGCGCCGGAGGTGCTCGCCGCGGCGTGGCTGGTGCTGCGGGAGTCGCTGGTCGCGGCCGGGACGGCGAGCCGGGCCGACAAGGAGGTCGTCGCGGCCGCGGTGTCGGCGGCGAACTCGTGCCCGTACTGCGTCGAGGTGCACGGGATGGCGCTCGGCTCGCTCGGCGAGCCGGACGCCGCCGCGGCCATCGAGGCCGGGGCCGCCGGGTCCATCCGGGACCGCGACACGCGGGCACTGGCGCTGTGGGCCCGGGGCGAGGGCGCGCTCCCCGCGGACGTCCCCGCCGGGACGGCGGCGGAGTTCGCTGCCGTCGCCGTCGCGTTCCACTACCTCAACCGGGTGGTGAGTGTGTTCCTCGGCCCGTCGCCGCTGCCCGAGGCGGTGCCGCCACAGGCGCGGGAGAAGGCCAAGGCGGTCCTGGGTTTCCTGCTCAAGCCGGGTGACGCGCCGCCGGCCGGCCAGGCGCTCGTGTTCCTGCCGCCCGCGCCCGGCGGCACACCCGCGAGCCCGCTCGACGACGCCTTCGCGCGCGCCACGGCGGCGGTGGAGGCCGCGGGGGAACGCTCGGTGCCCTCCCGCGTGCGGGACCTCGTCCGCCGCGAACTCAAGGCGTGGGACGGGAAACCGCCCGGGCTGAGCCGGGCGTGGGCCGAGCCGGTGCTCGCGGAGCTGCCGCCGGGGGAACGGGCGGCGGGACGGCTCGCGCTGCTGACCGCCAAGGCGGCCCACCAGGTGGGGCCGGCCGACGTCCGTCCGGAGAGGACGGACGATCGCGGCCTGGTGGAGCTGGTGTCGTGGGCGGCTTTCACCGCGGCCGTGGCAGCCGGTGAACGGCTGCCGCACCGCGCGCGAAGAGAAGACTTCCCAGGTCGGCGCGGGTGATGATCGAAAGGTCGGATCGTCCAGCGGGGCGTGCAGCAGCCGGGGACACCATCGAATCACCCGGTTCGCGCTCGCCGCTCCGCGCGGCGCCGATCTGCCCGGCCGGCGGCGGTCGCACGGTGGCTCGCCACCGCACGCGGCGGCCGCCGGCCCACGAAGGACGTCGCATCGGTGAGAGGACAGACGCGTGACTGACACCAGGGGCGTGATCGCCGACCTGACCGCCGAGGCCGAGGAAGTCGACGCGCTCGTCGCCGGCCTCGCCGACCACGGCTGGGACATGCCGACCCCGGCGCCCGGCTGGCACGTCCGGCACCAGATCGGGCACCTCGCCTTCATCTTCCGCATCGCCGGCCTGTCGGCGGCGCAGCCCGAGGCGTTCGTGGCGATGACGAAGTCGCTCGGGTCCATCCCCTTCGAGCAGGCGGTCGAAGGCGCGCTGCAGGAGTACATCCACGACCCGGCCGAGGTGCTGCTGACGCGCTGGCGGGCCGAGCGGGACGCCGCCATCAAGGCCATCGCGGCCGTGCCCGGCGACCAGCTGGTGCCGTGGCTGGTCAACCCGCTGCCGCCGTACGTGCTGGCGTGCGCCGGGATGATGGAGCTGTTCGGGCACGGCCAGGACATCGCCGACGCGCTGGGCGTGCGCCCGGAGCGCACGGACCGGATCCGGCACCTCGTCGGGTTCGCCGTCCGGGTCCGCGACTTCGGCTACGAGGCGCGCAACCTGACGCCGCCGTCGGAGGAGTTCCGGTTCGAGCTCACCGCGCCCTCGGGCGCGCTCTGGACGTTCGGGCCCGCGGACGCCGAGCAGCGGATCAGCGGCAGCGCCGCGGACTTCTGCCTGCTCGTCACCCGGCGGCGGCACCGCTACGACCTCGACGTGCGGGCGAAGGGCACGCTGGCCGACCAGTGGCTGGACATCGCCCAGGCCTATCGCGGGCCGGCGGGCGAAGGACGCCGTCCCGGCCAGTTCCGCGCCTGAAAATCCTTTGTAGACATACGGGTGCCATGTCCGAGCGTGCGCAGGTGCGGCGCGTGGGCAGGCAAAAAGAAGACGGTCCGCACCGCCCGGGCGATGCTGGACCGGACGGCCCGGCAGACCGGGCACCGGGCGGCGGCCAAGACCGCCGCCCGAAGGCGAAGACCGGGGCGGGATCGGCAGATTCCGCCCCGGAGGACAGCGGGGACCTGATGGTTCCGGTGATACGGGGCTCGAGAGCCAGTGGGAGTGCGGTGGCATGAGCGTAGAGCGGATTTCGATCGTCGGTATCGGTCTGCGGTACCCCGACGCGAGTTCTCCGGAGGAGCTCTGGGAAAACGTGCTGGCCGGGCGCCGGGCGTTCCGCAGGCTGCCGGACGAACGGATGAACCGGGCGGACTACTACTCGCCCGACCCGAAGGCGCCGGACCGCTTCTACGCGCAGAAGGCGGCCGTGCTGCGGGACTACGAATTCGACCGGGTGGCGCACAAGGTCGCGGGCAGCACCTTCCGCGCGACCGACACGACGCACTGGCTGGCCCTCGACGTCGCCGCCGCGGCCCTCGCGGACGCCGGCTTCGGCGAGGGTGAGGGTGCCCCGAGGACGACCACCGGTGTCGTCATCGGCAACAGCCTCACCGGCGAGTTCTCCCGCGCCAACATCATGCGGCTGCGCTGGCCGTACGTGCGCCGCACCGTCGCGGCGGCGCTGAGCTCCCGCGGCTGGGAGGACGAGGAGACCGCGAACTTCCTGCGGGAACTGGAGATCCAGTACAAGGAGCCGTTCCCGGAGATCAACGAGGACACCCTCGCCGGCGGCCTGGCCAACACCATCGCCGGTCGCGTGTGCAACCACTTCGACTTCGCGGGCGGCGGGTACACCGTCGACGGCGCCTGCTCGTCGTCGCTGCTGTCGGTGGTGACCGCGGCCAACGCGCTCGTCCAGGGCGACCTCGACCTCGCCATCGCCGGCGGCGTCGACCTCTCGATCGACCCGTTCGAGGTGATCGGCTTCGCCAAGACCGGCGCGCTGGCCAAGCGCGAGATGAAGGTCTACGACGCCGACTCCAACGGCTTCTGGCCCGGCGAAGGCTCGGGCATGCTCGTCCTGATGCGCGAGAGCGACGCGGTCGAGCAGGGCAAGCGGATCTACGCGTCGATCGGCGGCTGGGGCGTCTCCTCCGACGGCAAGGGCGGCATCACCCGGCCCGAGGCGGCCGGGCACCGGCTGGCGCTCAAGCGCGCCTACGACCGGGCGGGCTACGGCGTCGAGACCGTCTCCTACTTCGAGGGCCACGGCACCGGCACCGCGCTGGGCGACGCCACCGAGATCGAGGCGCTGTCCACCGCCCGCCGCGACGCCGACCCGCTGGCCAAGCAGGCCGCGCTGTCGACCATCAAGGGCAACATCGGGCACACCAAGGCCGCGGCCGGGGTGGCCGGCCTGATCAAGGCGACGCTGGCGGTGTACCACCAGGTCATCCCGCCCGCCACCGGCCACTACGAGCCGCACGAGTCGCTCACCGGCTCCTCGGCGCGGATGTACGTCCCGCGCGAGGCGGCGCTGTGGCCGGAGGACCAGCCGGTCCGCGCGGGTGTCTCCGCGATGGGCTTCGGCGGGATCAACTCCCACGTCACCGTCACCGAGGCGCCGGCCGCGCCCCGCCACCGGGAACTGGACGAGCGGGCCCGCACCCTGGTCGCCGGCCGGCAGGACGCCGAGCTGCTGCTGTTCGACGCCGACGACGTCGCGACCCTGCGCGGTGACATCGCGGCGGTGCTGGAGGTCGTGCCGCAGCTGTCGTTCGCCGAGCTGACCGACCTCGCCGGCTCGCTGGCGAAGGAGCTCTCGGGCAAGCCGGTGCGCGCCGCGGTCGTCGCGGCCAACCCCGAGCACGCCGAGCGGAAGCTGACCAAGCTGCTCGAGCAGCTCGAGGCCGGCGACTCGGTCTTCGACGCCGCTGACGGCATCTTCGCGAGCAGCCGCACCGCGGTCCCGAAGATCGGCTACCTGTTCCCCGGCCAGGGATCCGGCCGGGGTGGCGAGAGCGCGCTGCGCCGCCGGTTCGCCGTCGCCGACGAGATCTTCCGCGCCGCGGCGCTGCCGGTCGCCGGCGACCAGGTCGCCACCGAGGTGGCCCAGCCGCGGATCGTCACCGGTTCGCTGGCCGCGCTGCGGGTGCTGCGCTCGTTCGGCATCGAAGCCTCGACCGCCACCGGCCACAGCCTCGGCGAGCTGACCGCCCTGCACTGGGGTGGTGGCCTCGACGAGCGCGGGCTGCTCGAGCTGGCGAAGGTCCGGGGCAAGGTGATGGCCACGACGACCGGCGACGGCACCGGCGCGATGGCCGGCATCGCCGCCTCGCCCGGCCGGGTCGAGGAACTCGGCCTCGGCGACGACGTCGTGATCGCCGGGTACAACGCACCCGAGCAGACCGTGATCTCCGGGCCCGCCCAGGCGATCGACCGCATCGTCGCCCGGGCCAAGGCCCAGGGGGTCGGCGCGACCCGCATCAAGGTCTCGCACGCCTTCCACTCGCCCGCGGTCGAGCCGGCCGCGAACGCCATGACCGAGCGGCTGGGCGACTTCAGCTTCAGCCGGCTGGAGCGGCCGGTGGTCTCCACGGTCAGCGGTGACGTGCTGCACGCCACCGAGAACCTGCCCGAGCTGCTGCGCGACCAGATCGTGCTGCCGGTCCGGTTCCGCGAGGCCGCCGCCAAGGTGGCCGAGCGCAGCGACCTGGTGGTCGAGGTCGGTCCCGGCCGGGTGCTGACCGGCCTGTTCGAGGAGATCGCGCCGGACACCCCGGTGCTGGCGATCGACTCGGACAACGCGTCGATCCAGGCACTGCTGCGGGTCGTGGGCGCGGCGTTCGCGCTCGGCGCGCCGCTGACGGTGGACGCGCTGTTCGAAGGCCGAGTCGTCCGCGCCCTGCCTGCCGACGGCCAGTTCAACTTCCTGGCCAGCCCGTGCGAGGCGGCGCCCTCGATCGACAGCGAGCTGGCCGCCGAGCTGGCCGCGGAGAAGGCCCAGGCGGCCGAGGCCGACGCCGGCACCGCCGACGGCGACTCCGGATCGACCCTGGACCTGCTGCGCAAGCTCGCCGCCGAGCGCGTCGAGCTGCCGCTGGAGGCGGTCACCGCCGACACCCACCCGCTCGACGACCTGCACCTGTCGTCGATCACGGTCGGGCAGCTGGTCAACGACGTCACCCGCGCACTGGGCCGTCCCGCGCTGGAAGGCATGCCGAACTTCGCGACGGTGTGCCTCGGTGAGCTCGCCGAGATGATCGACGAGCTGGCGCAGACGGCGAAGCCCAGCGATTCCTCCGGGGGCGAAGCCCCGGGCGTCGGACCGTGGGTCCGGCCGTTCGCGGTCGAGTACGTGCCGGCACCGCGGCCCGCCGCGGACCTCACCCCGGGGGCGGGCAACGCCGAGTGGCAGGTCTTCGCGACGTCGCGGCACCCGCTGGCCGAACCGCTGCGGGCCGCGCTGGCCAAGTCCGGTGCCGGTGACGGCGTGCTGCTCTGCCTGCCCGCGGACTGCGACTCGAGCCACGTCGGGCTGTTCCTCGACGCCGGCCGCGCCGTCATGGCCGCACCCAACGGCACGCGGTTCGTGGTCGTGCACCACGGCTACGGCGCCGCGGGCCTGGCCCGGACCCTGCGGCTGGAGGACCCTTCGGCGAAGACGACGATCATCGACTTCGCCGACCCGTCGCCGTCCGGTGCGGACGCGATCGCCGAAGCCGTGCACACCGTGGTGGCCGAGGTCGCCGCGACCACGGACTTCACCGAGGCCCGCTACGGCGCCGACGGCGGCCGCACGGTGCCGCGGCTGTCCGCGCTGCCCGCGCCGAAGCCCGGCCCGATCCGCGACTCGCTGGACTCCTCCGACGTCCTGCTCGTCACCGGTGGCGGCAAGGGCATCACCGCGGAGAGCGCGCTCGCGCTGGCCAAGGACTCGGGAGCCCGGCTGGCCCTGCTCGGCCGGTCCGACCCGGAGTCCGACAGCGAGCTGGCGGAGAACCTCGACCGCATGGAGGCGGCGGGCATCCGTTACCGCTACGAGCGCGCCGACGTCACCAGCGCCCCGCAGATCGCCGAGGCGGTCGCCCGGGTCGAGGCCGACCTCGGCCCGGTCACCGCGATCCTCCACGGCGCGGGCCGCAACGAGCCGGCTGCCCTCTTCAGCCTCACCGAGGACAGCTTCCGCAAGACCCTCGCCCCGAAGATCGGCGGTCTCAACGCGGTTCTCGCCGCGGTCGACCAGGACCGCATCAAGCTCCTGGTCACCTTCGGCAGCATCATCGGCCGGGCGGGCCTGCGCGGGGAAGCGCACTACGCCACGGCGAACGACTGGATGACCGAGCTGACCCTGCGCTTCGGCCAGGAGCACCCGAAGGCGCGGGCGATCGCGCTGGAGTGGTCGGTCTGGTCGGGCACCGGCATGGGCGAGAAGCTCGGCGTGGTCAGCGCCCTGATGCGCGACGGCATCACGCCGATCCCCACCGAGGAGGGCATCACCATCCTCCGACAGGTGCTGGCCGACCCGGCCGCGCCGCCGGTGCTGGTGGTCTGCGGCCGCACGTCGGGCCTGGCCACGCTGCCGATCCAGAAGCGGGAGCTGCCGCTGACCCGGTTCGTCGACCGCGCGATCGTGCACTACCCGGGCGTCGAGCTGATCACCGAGGCGGACCTGTCCGACGGGGCCGACCCGTATCTGACCGACCACCTGCTCGACGGGCAGCTGCTGTTCCCGGCGGTGCTCGGCATGGAGGCGATGACGCAGGCCGCGGCGGCGACGCTGGACCGCACCGGCACCCCGGTGCTCTCCGACGTCGAGTTCCTCCGGCCGATCATCGTCTCGCCGGGCGGGTCGACCACGGTCCGGCTGGCCACGCTGGCCCGCGACGCCGACACCGTGGACGTCGTCATCCGCAGTGACGAGACCGGCTTCAGCGCCGACCACTTCAAGGCGCGGCTGAGCTTCGCCCGGCCGGAGGAGATCGGCGAGCGCGTCCCCCGCGACGTCGCCCTGCCGCCGGTGCCGGTGGAGCCGATCAGCGAGCTGTACGGCTCGGTCCTGTTCCAGGGCAAGCGGTTCCAGCGGGTCCTCGGCTACCGCCGGGCGAGCGCCCGGCACGCCGTCGCCGAGATCTCGACCAGCGCGGACCACTACTGGTTCGCACCGTTCCTCCCGCAGGAGCGGCTGCTGGCCGACCCCGGCACCCGGGACGCGATGATGCACGCGATCCAGTGCTGCGTCCCCGACGCGACGCTGCTGCCGCAGGGCATCGAGAAGCTGTACCTGGCCGAGCCGGGCCGGCAGCACGACGAGTACGTCCTCCTGGACGCGAAGGAACGCTTCCAGGACGGCGACAGCTACGTCTACGACCTCGACGTGCGCAACCCGGACGGGACGCTGGTCGAGCGCTGGGAAGGCCTGAAGCTGCGCGCGGTCCGCAAGCGCGACGGCGCCGGGCCGTGGGTCCCCTCGATGCTGGGGTCCTATGTGGAGCGTGCGTGTGAGCGGCTGCTCGGCGGGACGCGGTCGGTCGTGCTCGAGCCGGACCCGGCCGGGCGCCCGGCGGAGGGCATCGCCGAGCGGCGGGCGCAGACCGCGCTCGCCGCGGGCCGGGCGCTCGACAAGCCGGTCGAGGTGCTCTACCGCCCGGACGGGAAGCCGGAGTGCGACGGCGTCCAGGTCACCGCGTCGCACACCTCGCAGCTGACCCTCGTGGTCGCCGGCGCCGACCAGGTCGCCTGCGACATCGAGACGGCGGTCGAACGCACCGACGAGGACTGGGCCGGCCTGCTCGGCGAAGAACTCCTCGCCCTCGGACGGCTGCTGGCCGCCGACACCGGCGAACCGATCAGCGTGGCCAACACCCGGGTGTGGAGCGCGCTGGAGTGCGTGCGCAAGACCGGGTCGATGACCCAGGCGCTGACCGTGCGCCAGGTCGACGCCGACGGGTGGGCCCTGCTCGCCTCCGGGAACGCGCGGATCGCCACCTGGTCGACCACCGTCAACGACCGGACCGACCCGATCGTCTTCGCCGTGCTCCACGCAGAGGGGAACTGAAGATGTCCGACTACTACGAGATCCGCCACACGGTCGGCTTCGAAGAGACCAACCTGGTGGGCAACGTCTACTACGTGAACTACGTGCGCTGGCAGGGCCGGTGCCGCGAGATGTTCCTGAAGGAGAAGGCACCCGCGGTGCTCGAAGAGGTCCGCCACGACCTCAAGCTGTTCACCCTCAAGGTGGAGTGCGAGTTCTTCGCCGAGATCACCGCGTTCGACGAGCTGTCCATCCGGCTGCGGCTGGAGGAGCTCACCTCGACGCAGATCCAGTTCGCCTTCGACTACGTCCACCTGCGTGCGGAGGGCGAAGTGCTGGTGGCCAGGGGACGGCAGCGCATCGCCTGCATGCGCGGGCCCAACACGGCCACCGTGCCGTCGCGGGTCCCCGAGCAGCTGCGCGAAGCACTGGCGCCCTATTCGACGGCCGCGGTCAACGGCAAGGGAGTCTGAAGTGGGCTACGAGTCTGAGCCTTCGGAACGGCCGGTGCTGAAGCGGCTGCCCACGTCTCCCGCCCGCCGCGGCCTGTCGGCCCAGCCGGGGCTGCGCCAGGTGATGGCGCAGTTCGCGACCGGGGTGACGGTGCTGACGGCGGGCGGGGAAGACGCGCACGGCATGACCGCGAACGCGTTCTCGTCGGTGTCGCTGGAGCCGCCGATGGTGCTGTGCTGCGTGTCCAAGGCGGCCCGGATGCACGCCGCCATCGTCACGGCCGGCTCGTTCGGCGTGAACATCCTCGCGGCGGAACAGCGGGAGACGTCGAAGTACTTCGCCGACTGGCGCCGTCCCGACGGGATAGCCCAGTTCGAAGCCGTCGGCTACACCCCGGGCGGCAAGACCGGGGCCCCGCTGCTGAACGGGGCCCTCGCCTGGCTGGAGTGCGAGCTGGCCCAGGTGATCGAGGGCGGTGACCATTCGATCTTCCTCGGCCGGGTGGTCGCCACCAGCCGCGGCACCGGGGACCACGCGCTGGTCTTCTACGGCGGCGGCTACCACGAGGTCGACGGGCGCGCCCGCGCCGCGTGAGGGGAGCGGAGTCATGGTGATCGCGGTGACCGGCGGGACCGGGTTCCTCGGTGCCCACACGGTCGCGCTCCTGGTGGCGGCCGGAGCCCGGGTGCGCGTGCTCGCCCGGGACCCGGCCGCCGGGACCGTGCCGGACGGCGTCGAGGTCGTGCCGGGCGACGTCACCGACGAGGTGGCGGTCGCCCGGCTGGTCGCGGGCGCGGACGCCGTCCTGCACGCGGCCGGCGTCTACTCGTTCGACAGCCGCCGCCGGGCCGAGCTGGCGCGGGTGAACGTGGCCGGCACGGAGACGGTGCTGGCGGCCGCGCGGGCCGCC
>NZ_MUMI01000237.1 GCF_002155975.1 Amycolatopsis kentuckyensis | reverse complement strand
CGAGCTTCGGGGTGGTGGGTATCGCGAGGGAGCCCTGGAGCCCGGAGCCCCGAGCCCCGGAGTCAGCAGACTTCGCTGAACATAGGCGGCACAGCCTCAGCCAGCCCCATCCGAACCCGCTCCTCAGGCACCGGAACAGCCCCGGCCCCAGCCATCGGCAACGGCCGCGGACGCCGCGGCACCCGCGCCCCCGAACCGCCGCCACGACCCGAGTACACCAGCAGTCCCCGAGCCGGGTCCGGAACCGCGTCCAGCGCCGCCGTCACGACCGGCAACGCCCGGAACGCATCCCGGCGCTCCTCGGTCGCGAACTCGATCTCCAGCACCACGCCCCACCGGTGCTCGTGCCAAACCCACTGCTCAGCGCCGTTCGTCAGCGCCGCTTCGGCGAGTGCGTCCCCTCGAGCCAGGCGCCACAGCGAAGCCGATTGTTCCCCGTCGAACACTTCGATGGTCAGCCAGTGGTCCATAAATCGACATTACCGCCGCCGCGACCCGGTGGGTGTTGCGTTTCGGGGGCGATGGTGTGAGAGGGTATGGCCTGTGATGCGGATCATGGGGCGCCCTCGCGCGCTGGTCGCGGTCGTTGCCGGTGCTCTTCTGCTCGCCGGGTGCGGCTCGGGCCCCAGCCAGGTCGGCAGCGCCGTCATCGTCGGCGACCGGTCGGTTTCGCTCGACCGGGTCCAGTCCATGATCGACCAGGCCGTCCGCGAACACCCGTACGCGCAGAAGCTCGCCGGTGAGCACAAGCTCGACCTGCTGGGCCGCGAGATCGTCCGGCAGACCGTCCTGCACGAACTGACCCTGCGCGCGACCCGGCAGGAGAACCTCGTCGCCGACCAGGCGAAGGTCGCCGGGCTGGCCGCGCAGGTGTCCGGCGCGCCGGTCGCGGACACCGGGCAGGGCGACCAGGTCGCCGTCACCCAGATCGTTTCGCAGCTGCGTGACCGCAACGAGGTCGCGGGCGACGTCGTCCTGGAGCAGGAGCTCGCCGCGAAGCTGCTGCCGAAGCTGTCGGTCGGCGCGGACTACGTCGGCATCAGCGCGACCGCCGACAACGACCCGGCGGCCCGCACCCGCGCCTTCGACCTGGCGAAGGAGTTCGCCGACGACCCCGGCAAGGTCCAGGCGGTCGTCCAGCAGGCGCAGCAGGAAGGGCAGCAGGCCCAGCAGACCGGGGCGCCCGGCCCCAGCGGGTACTCGGCCGGCCAGCTGGCCGAACTCTTCGGCGCCACCCAGTACCTCGGCCTCGCGCAGACCGCGCTCTTCGGCACGGAGAAGAACAGCATCGTCGTCTTCCAGGCGCAGAAGCCGCAGCGCTCGGACTGGTTCGTCTTCGTCATCCGCACCCGCGGCACCGACAAAGCCGTGCCGGCGGACCAGGAAGCGCAGAAGCCTACGGACGCGCAGCTGACCGCGATCGGCACCCGGCTGCTGCAGCCGTACCTCGGCCAGAGCGGCCTGCGCGTCAACCCGCGGTACGGCGTGTGGGATGTTGTGGGCATGAACCTCGTGCCGAACTCCGACGCCACCCAGGGCATCGTGCTGCCCGTCCGGGGTGCCGCGCCCGCGCAGCAGTGAGCACGGGTGTCGTCGTAGTCGTCCGCGGGACGACGCTGCCCGGTGCGGCGCTGAAGATCCTGCGTGAGTCACCGGCCGTCTACGCGGCCACGGACGTCGACCCGGCCGCGTTCGGGGTCCCGGCCGTCACCGAAGCGCCGTCGCTGAAGGACGTCGTGCTGCTCGCCGGGTCCCGGGACGAGCCGGCGGCGTCGCTGCTCATCGCGACCGGCGCGGAGGTCATCGAGACGCCGGTGCCGCCGCTGGTCGAGGCCGCCGACGTGATGGACCGGCTCCGCTCGCCGGGCGGCTGCCCGTGGGACGCGGTGCAGACGCACGATTCGCTGCGGCAGTACCTGGTCGAGGAGACCTACGAGCTGCTCGACGCCATCGAAGAAGGCGACCGCGAGGCGCTGCGCGAAGAGCTCGGCGACGTCCTCCTGCAGGTGCTCTTCCACGCGCGCGTGGCGGCCGAGGACGCGGAAGACCCGTTCGGCATCGACGACGTCGCCGCGGCGCTCGTCGCGAAGCTGGTCGGCCGGCACCCGCACGTCTTCGCCGACGGGGACAAGGTGCACACCGTCGAGCACCAGAACGTCAAGTGGGAAGAGCTGAAGCAGCGGGAGAAGCAGCGCCGGTCCATTGTGGACGGCGTGGCGCTCGGCCAGCCCGCCGTCGCGCTGGCGGGCAAGCTGGGCCAGCGCTCCGGGCGCGCGGGCATCCCGCTCGACCTCTTCCCCGAAGGCACCGGGGCGCCCGTCCAGCTGTTCCGCATCGCGGCCACCGCACGCCGGGCGGGGGTCGACGCCGAGGGCGAGCTGAGGGCGGTGGCGAAGCAGTTCGCGAAGGACATCCAGGCCGCCGAGCAGGCCGCCCGCGATGCCGGGCTGGAGCCGACGACCCTGGAGGCCGACGGCTGGCGCAAGTTCTGGCCCACGCGCCCAGTGTGACGCAGCACACATCCGGGTGAGAACCGGTTCCGGGCATCCGGCGTCTTGCCTGGTGTGAGAGCACTGGAGGACGCCGACGAGGACCACCTCGTCCGGCGCACGGCCAAGGGCGATCGCGCGGCGTTCGAGGAGTTCTACCGCCGCACGGCGCCCTGGCTCGCCGTGCGCCTGCGCCGCCGGTGCGCGGACGAGCAGATCGTCGCGGAGGTCATGCAGGAGACGTTCCTGGCCGTCTGGCGGGCGGCGGCGTCGTTCGCGGGCGCGGCCACCGGCGGGAGTGCGGTCGGCTGGGTCTGGACGATCGCCGCCCGCCGGCTGGTCGACGCGTTCCGGCGCCGGGCGCACCACGCGCAGCTGCCGCCGGAGGTGGCCCTCGACGCCGCCCCGGTGCTAGCGGCCGAGGACGAGGCCCTGGCGGCGACGATGGGCGACGAGGTCGGTTCGGCCCTGCGCGACCTCGCGCCGGAGCTGCGGGCGGTGCTGCAGGCGATGGTGCTCGACGGGCTGACGGTCCGGGAGACCGCGGTGCTGCTGGGCTTGCCGGAGGGCACCGTCAAGACCCGCGCACGGCGGGCGCGGATCGCGTTGCGGGAGGCGCTGTCATGAACCACGCACCGGATCAGCTCATCGCCGCGTACGTGGCGGGCGAAGACCTCCCGGGCGACCAGCTGTGGGGGCTCGAGGCCCACCTCGAGGCCTGCCCGGTCTGCCGGGCGCGGCTCGCCGAGGCCGCGCCGGTCCAGCCGGTCGTCGACCTGGTCTGGAGCCGGGTCTCGCCCGAGGTCCACCGGCCGGCCGCCCGGCCACGGCGCCGGCGACGGTGGCTCGACACCTGGGTCACCCCCGCGATGGCGCCGTGGCTGGCGATGATCGTGGCCGTCACGCTGGCCGCGGTCCTGCTCGACAGCGTCTGGACCGCGGTGCTCCGCGTGCCGGCGGTGCAGCTTTTCGCCCCGGTGCTGCCGGTGCTCGGCGTCGCCGCGTCGTGGGCGCGGGGGCTGGATCCCGCCTACGAGACCGTCACCGCGACCCCGCGCGCCGGGCTCTACCTGATCGTCCGGCGGACGGTCGCGGTGCTCGCCGTGGTCCTGCCGGTGCTGGGGGTCGCCGGGTGGCTGACCGGCACGCAGCCGGCGCTCTGGCTGCTGCCGAGCCTGGCCGGCACCACCGGCACGCTCGCGCTCGGCGGGCTGGTCGGCGTCAGCCGGGCGGCGTACGCACTGGTCGCGGTGTGGGTGGCGATCGTCGTGTTGCCGGCGTTCGGCCGGCCGGGGGAGGCGTTTTCGCTCGGCACCGGCGCGCTGCCGGTGTGGGCGGGGGTCTTCGTGCTGACCACGGTGGTCGTCGCCCTGCGCGGGCCGGCGTTCACCCGGCTCGGCGCACGTCACTGAGTTTTCGTGTCTTCAGGGAGGAAAAGCATGCGGGCAGTGGGGGCCGCCGAGGTCGCACCGGCGACGTACGCCTGGGAAATCCAGGCGGAGGCGCTGAAGGTGCGGGTGGGGCGGCGGAAGATGGCCGTGGACGGGCTGGACCTGTCGCTCGGCAAGGGCGTGCACGGGCTGCTCGGCCCGAACGGTGCCGGCAAGACGACGCTGATCCGGGCCCTGGCGACGGTGCTCCGGCCGGAATCGGGCCGCCTGTCGCTGCTCGGCACGCAGGCCGGCGGCCGCGGCCAGCGCGAGCTGCGCCGCCGGATCGGGTACCTGCCGCAGAACTTCGGGTACTACAAGCGGTTCACGGTCCGCGAGTTCGTCGAGTACCTGGCGTGGCTCAAGGAGATGTCCAAAGAGGACATCCCCGGCGCGGTCCAGCGGGCGGTGGAGCGGGTCGGCCTGGCCGACCGCGCGGACGACCGCATGAAGACGCTGTCGGGTGGCATGGTCCGCCGGGTGGGCATCGCCCAGGCGATCGTCAACGACCCGGACGTCCTGCTCCTCGACGAGCCGACCGCCGGCCTCGACCCGGCGCAGCGGGTCCGGTTCCGCGAGCTGGTCCAGGAACTGGGCCGCGACTCCTGCGTCCTGATTTCGACGCACCTGGTGGAGGACGTGGCCACGGCGTGCACGGACGTCGTCCTGTTCGCGGAGGGGAAGCTGGTGTTCCAGGGAACGCCGGACGAACTGGCCGCCGCGGGCACCCCCGACCACGTGGGCGACAGCCCGATCGAGCGCGGTTATTCGGCGCTGCTGAACCACGCGCCGGGCCGGGAGGCGTGGTGATCTTCCGCATCGAACTCCGGCGCTCGATCGCGCCCTGGGCCGGCCTCGCGATCGTCGTCATCGCGCTCGGGTTCCTGTTCCTCCTCTCCGGGCCGTGGTGGAAGGCCCCCGCGCCCCTGACCGCGAACACCACCACGACCGCGCTCTGGGTCCGGTTCCTGCTGCAGTTCCTCTGGCCCGTGGTGGTCGGGGCCGGGGCCATCCAGGGCATGCGCGACAGCCGTTCCGGCATGACCGAACTGCTGGCCACCACGCCGCGGCCCGCGTGGCACCGGGCGATCCGGCTGGCCGGCGCCGTCGGTGGGCTGACCGCCCTCGGCTACCTGCTCGTGTTCGGTGCCGGTGTCGTCGAAGTGCTGGCCCACGACGGGCTCGTCTCGGCCGTCTTCGTCCCCGTCGTGGCCATCGGGACGCTCGGCGTGGTCGCCGGGAGCTGGCTGGGGCTGGCCGTCGGACGGCTGCTGCCGCATCCCCTCACCGCGCCCGCTCTCGCCGTGCTCACCCTCGTCGGGACGACCCTCTGCTGGCTGTCGCTCGAACCGGGCCTGGAGGCCGTCCTGCCGCGCCGGGCCGGTCCGCTGGCGCCGGCGCTGGCCGAGCCGCGGGGCTCGATGGTGACGACCGCCGTGGCACTCGACGCCGGGCAGGCGGTGTGGTTCCTCGGCCTCACCGTCACCGCGTTCCTGCTGCTGTCGGTGCAGTCCGCGCGAGCGCGGCTGCT
The DNA here is from genome assembly GCF_002155975.1 of Amycolatopsis kentuckyensis. Lineage (GTDB taxonomy): Bacteria > Actinomycetota > Actinomycetes > Mycobacteriales > Pseudonocardiaceae > Amycolatopsis > Amycolatopsis kentuckyensis. The sequence continues at coordinate 11,769 of NZ_MUMI01000237.1, read as the reverse complement.
GAGCCTGCTGCCGCTCGCCGTCGGCGCCGCCGTCGCGCTGCCGCTGTTCCCGGTGGCCGCCCTGACCGTGGACAGCGTCGCCGCCCGCAAGGTCTGCGACGGCCCGGTCTGCGTGGCGGAGCTGCACCGCGACCGGCTGGCCGCGTTGGCCGGCCCGGGCCGCGAAGCGCTCGCGATGCTGGCGAAGCTGCCCGGCGCGCCGACCCGGGTCGAAGAACAGGTCGCGCCCAACCCCGTGTACGAGCCCGTCCGGCGCGATCCCGCCGTCGTCTACCTCGACTTCCAGCGCAACCACGAACTCCTCACCGCGGACGCGGGCGACCTGCGGGTGGCGGTGCTGTCCGGAGCGGGCGTGCCGTCCTGCGAGTGGCCGACCAACGCCACCATTTCCGACATGGGTGGCCGGATGATCGCGGCGGCCTACTTCACCGGGGAGCTGAAATCGCTGCCCGAGTACGCCGGGAAGTGGTTCCCGGCCCAAGCGGCCCCGATCCGGCAGGCCTGGGCGAAGTTCCGTGCCCTGCCCGCGGACGCGCAGTTCACCAGGGTCGTCGCGCTGCGCCAGGCGCTGCTGACGTGCCAGGGCGACCCGCTCGAAACGCTGGTCCGATGAGGTGGGCGACGTTGTACGCCCGCTCGCGGCAGCTGCCGGCGGCGTTCGGGGCGCTGCTGGTCGCGACGTCCGGGGTGTGGTTGCTGGGCCGGGACTCCTGGGACGGCATCCTCGCCGCGCTGGCGCTGACCACGGCGGTCGCGGTGGCGGCGATCGGGCTCAGCGGCCAGGACCCCGACCTCGACCGGACCGCGGCCCTGCCGTGGCCGGTCCGGCGATTCGCGCACCTGGCCCTGATCGCGGTCCTGGCCGGGGCGGTGGTGCTGGGCGTGCAGGAGCTGGGCCCGTCGCCGGTCGCCGCGTCGATCGTCATCCGCGACGCGGCCGGCCTCGCGGGCTCGGCAGGCCTGGCGGCCACCATCGCGGGCGGCCAGTTCGGCTGGACGCTCCCGCTGGCCTGGTCCGCGGTCAGCCCGTTCATCCCGAACGACGCCTCGACGACCAGCCGCATCGCGGCGTGGCTGCTGCAACCCCCGGGAACGCCGGCGGCCACCTGGACGGCGGTGGTCCTGGCGATCACCGGAGCGGCGGCGTACACGGCTTGGGGTGGCCGCCGCTAGCGGCGGCCACCTCGGGAACGTTCAGACGTTGCGGATGTTCATTTCCAGTTCGTACGGCTCCCGGTCCCAGTTCTCGACGCCGAACGCGAGGATGCGCTCCGGGTGGATGCGGATCACCGCGTCGTCGAAGTGGACGTCCGAGAGGTGTTCGTACTGCCCCTGCGGGATTCCGACGCCCACCAAGGCCTCCGCGCGGCCCCGGATCTCCAGGCACCGGACCCGCCACGGGTCCGTCGAGGGGACGTCGTCGACCACGAGGGCGACGCGGTCGTTCGTTGCGATGTTGCGGAACTTCTGCGTCCGGCGCAGGCGGTGCCCGGTGATGTCGATGGCTTTTTCGTCGGGGTTGTACCGGAATCCGACCGGGTTCACCTGCAGGGTCCCGTTCGGCTGCTGGGTCGCCAGCCGGCCCAGCAGCTGGTCGGTCAGGTAGGCGAGCTCTGCTTCGGTAAACATGTCCGAAGTGTCCAACTTCAAGCTTCCTTGAAGTCAAGGACCAGCTCGGCGAACCGGGCCCCGATCCGGCGGTGGGCCGCCGGGCACGGGTGGAGGTCGTCCGGCAGCGGGAGGTCCGCGAAGTCCGCTTCGCCGTACAGCGCAAGGCCGTCGAGGTAGCTCAGGTGCGGGTCCGAGGCCTGCCGCTGCGTCACGATCCGGGCCAGCTCGTCCCGGATGACCTCCAGCGTCAGCTTGCCCGCCGCGCGCTCGGCCGGGTCGCCGGTCGCGCGGAACCGGACCACGCCGGCCGCCAGCGCCTCGTGGTCGAAGTCGCCCGGTCCCGGCGTCCGCTCGTGGATCGGGCAGTACAGCGGCGAGACGACCACGAGCGGGGTGTCCGGGTGGCCGTCGCGGATCGTGTCGAGGAACCCGTGCACCGCGGGCCCGAACGCGCGCAGGCGCATCAGGTCCGCGTTGACCACGTTGATGCCGAGCTTGACGCTGATCAGGTCGGCGGGGGTGTCCCGCAGCGCCCGGGCGGTGAACGGGTCGAGCAGCGCGTTGCCGCTGAAGCCGAGGTTCACCAGGTCGACGCCGGCGGCGGTGGCGGCGAGCGCGGGCCACGTCGTCGCGGGGCTCGCCGCGTTCGAACCGTGGCTGATCGAGCTGCCGTGGTGCAGCCACACCCGGCCGCCGGGCAGGGGCTCGACCGGCGCGTCGGCGCGCAGGGCGACGAGCTCGGTGAGTTCGTTGTGCGGCAACCAGATCTCGACGTCCTTGGGCTGCCCGCCCAGTCCGGCGAACCGGACGACACCGGGGGAGCCCTCGGTGAGCGAGGACGCGCCGGTGACCAGGTCGACGTGCAGGGTGTTGCCGCCGGACACGCTCGCCTGTGCGGTCAGCTCGCCGTCGACGAGCAGGTCGTAGCCGCCGTCCGGCCGCGGCGGGGCGCCGGGGTACACCTGCTTGGTCCGCAGCGTCTCCAGCTCGACGACGTCCGCCCGGGTCCGGAACCGCAGCCGCACCCCCGCGGGCTGCGCCTCGGCCACGGCGAGCCGCGGGTCGTTGTTCTGCGCCCGCGCGCGAGCCGGGAGCCGGTGGGGCACCAGGCCGCGTTCGGTGCGTTCGAGTTCGAGGGCGCCGCGGACGAGGTCCGCGGTCAGGGGGATGTCGATCACGATCGTGGCCAATCCTGCAGAAGGGAGTCGAGGACGGCGAGGATGCGGACCCAGCTCTCGGCCGCGGCGGGCGAGCTGTGGTCGAACCCGCCCTGGGTTTCGAGGCTGACGAACCCGTGGAAGACGCTGCCCAGCAACCGCACGGCGTGCGTCTCGTCCGGCTCGGCCAGGTCGTAGCCGCGGAGGATCGCGCGCATCATCGCCGCGTGCCGGGGACCGGCGCTCGCCGCGGCGGTCTCCGGATCGAGCCGCAGCTGCGCGGCGGCGTACCGGCCGGGGTGCTCGCGGGCGTAGCCGCGGTAGATGTCGGCGAAGGCGACGAGCGCGTCTCGCCCGGCCCGGCCCGCGAGGGCGGCGGCGGCCCGGCCGGCGAGCTCGTCCAGCGCCAGCAGCGCGACCTTCGTCCGCAGGTCGTGCGCGTTCTTGACGTGCGAATACAGGCTGGCGACCTGGACCCCGAGCCGCCGGGCGAGCTCCGACGGGCTCAGCCGGTCGAAGCCGATCTCGTCCGCGAGCTCCGCCGCGGCGCGCACCACGCGATCGGTGGTCAATCCCGCCCGAACCATCAGCCCTCTCCTGGTTGCCTAAAGCCAGGTTAGATCAACCTAAAGGCTTTAGGCAAATCAGGAGAACAGGGCGTCCGCCCAGCTCGACTCGCGGGTCAGCCCCGGCGGGACCGCGAAGTGCGCGGAGCCGGTGTGCTGGACGTACTCCATCATCGCGTCCTTCGACGACAGCGCCTGCTGCATCGGCACGTACTGCTTCCGGGTGTCGCGGTTGAACGCCAGGAAGAACAGCCCCGCCTCGAGGTGCCCGACGCCGTCGGAACCGTCGACGAAGTTGTAGCCGCGCCGCAGGATCCGGACGCCGTTCAGCGCCTGGTGCGAGGCGAGCCGGACGTGCGCGTCCTCCGGGATCAGCTTCTCGCCGCCCGCGCCGCCGACGTCGAGGTCGAGCTCGTCGAACTCCGCGGTCTGGCCCAGCGGGGCGCCGGTGCCCTTCGTGCGGCCGACGATCTTCTCCTGGCCGTCGAGGGTTTCGCGGTCCCACGTCTCGATGTGCATCCGGATCCGGCGGGCCACCAGGTACGAGCCGCCGGCCATCCACGCCTGGCCGTCGTCGGCCTCGGCCCACACCTGGTCGCGCAGGAAGTCGGTGTCCTGGGCCTTGATGTTGTTCGTGCCGTCCTTGAAGCCGAACAGGTTCCGCGGGGTCGGCTGCTCCCGCGAAGTCGACGAGCTGCGGCCGAAGCCGAGCTGCGACCAGCGGACCTCGGTGACACCGAAGCCGAGCCGGACCAGGTTGCGGACGGCGTGCACCGCCACCTGCGGGTCGTCCGCGCAGGCCTGGATGCACAGGTCGCCGCCGCTGCGGGCCGGGTCGAGCTTGTCCTTCGGGAACAGCGGCAGGTCGATCAGCTGCGGCGGGCGCTTGCCCGCCAGGCCGAACCGGCCGTCGAACAGCGACGGCCCGAACCCGATGGTCAGCGTCAGGTTCGACGGCGGCAGGTCGAGCGCCTCGCCGGTGTCGCCGGGTGGGGCGTACGCGCCGCTGCCCACCGCGCCGTTCGCGACGACCTCCTGGCCCGCCGTCATCCGGCGGGCCGCCTCGGTCCACGTCTTGAGCAGGGCCCGCAGCTTCTCGCGGTCCTTCGTCGTGACGTCGAGGGCCGCGAAGTGCAGGTTGGCCTGCGCCGGGGTGACGATTCCGGCCTGGTGCTCGCCGTGGAAGTCGACGACGTTCGTCGACGCCTCGGCGCTGCCGCCGGTCGCCTTGTCGATCCCGATGCCGGCGGCGGCCCCGGCCCCGGCGAGCGCCACACCGGCGCCCGCCAGGCCGAACAGCTTCCGCCGCGAGACGCGCGTGCCCTCTGTCTGCGTGCCCTCTGCCGACGTCACTTGGAGACGACCTCCGCAACCTTGCTCAGCGGTTCGCTCAGCGCGTCGACGGCCGAAGCGAACTCCTTGACCTGGTCCTGGGAAAGCTCCGTGTACAGCTTGAAACCGTCACCGGCGCGCTGCTTGTCCAGCAGGCCCTGGACGTTCGCGAACTCCTTGTCCAGAGTGGACACCAGCGCCGGGTCCTTGGCCTGCAGGATCGGCCGGAGCGAGGTGATCGCGCCCTTGGAACCGTCCACATTGGCCTGGAAGTCCCAGAGGTCGGTGTGCGAGAAGGCCTCTTCCTCGCCGGTGATCTTGCCGGTGGCGACCTCGTCGAGCAGGCCCTTGGCGCCGTTCGCGAGGTCCAGGGCGGACAGCTCCAGGGTCTTGGTCTTGGCGACCAGGTCCTTGACGTCGGTCACCAGCTTGTCGGCGATCTGGGCGCTGTCGGGCTGCAGGCCGGTCTTGAACAGGTCCTTCTCCAGCCGGTGGAAGCCGGTGAACTGCTGGTTCGGCTCGAGGTCGGCCTCGCGGACGTCGATGGCCGGGTCGAGGTCGCCGAACTTCTCGGCGACCGGCTCGATCCGCTCGTAGTAGACGCGGGTGCGCGCGTACGCGGCCTTCGCCTCGTCGACCTTGCCCGCCTTGACGAGGTCCGCGAACTTCACCGTCTCGTCCTGCAGGGCGGAGGTGTTGTTCGCGATGTAGTCGGCGTAGCTCTTGGTGGCCTGCGCCTTCTGCGCGTTGGTGTCGTTCTGCTTCGCGACGCCGCCGGTGACGGTGAAGTCGCCGCGGATCCCGTTGCCGGCCATGCCGGGCTTGCACGCGGTCTGGTACTTGCCGGCGTCGGCGACCTCGACGATCAGCCGCCGGTTGAGCCCGGGAGCGATGTTCTCGACCTCGCCCATGATCCGGTCGCCCTCGGCGTAGAGGTAGAACTCGGTGACCTTGGTGCCCTTGTTGGTGATCTCGAAGGTCAGGTTGCCGGCGTCGGCCGTGGTGGCGGAGACCTCGCACGCGGTGTCGGACGCCGAGACCTTGATCGGGCCACCGGCCGCCGCGGGCTGGCTCTTGCTGTCGCACGCGGCGAGCGCCACCAGTGTGGTGGCTCCGGCCAGCAGGGCCAGCGGGGTGGTCTTGCGCACGGTCACTCCTTCGAGGCGGCCGCGGCGGCGGGCGCCGGCGCGGTCTTCTTGCTGGGCTTGAGGAAAAGGGGCAGCACGATGGCGACGTAGGCGACCCAGGCGACGGCCTGCAGCACGGTCGTCTGCTGCGAGTAGTTGAAGATGCCCTTCAGCAGCGCGCCGTACCAGGACGTCTCGGGCAGCGTGCTCGACGCGTCGAAGGCCAGGGTGCCGATTCCCGGGAGGAACGCGGCCTCCTGCAGGTCGTGCAGGCCGTAGCCGAGCACGCCCGCGGCGACGAACACCAGCAGCACCCCGGTGATCGTGAAGAACTTCGACAGGTTGAACCGGACGGCGCCCTTGTAGAGCAGCCAGGCGAGCACGACGGCGACCGCGATGCCGACGGCGAAGCCGATCAGCGGCTGGATCGTCTCCGACTGCGCGGCCTGGACGGTCGAGTAGAAGAACACCGCGGTCTCCAGGCCTTCGCGCCCCACCGCGAGGAACGACAGCAGCAGCACGGCCGCCGGGCCGACGTCCAGCGCGTCGTCCATCTTCCCGCGCAGTTCGGCGGCGATGCTCTTGGAGGCCTTGCGCATCCAGAAGATCATCGCGGTGACGAACACGACGGCGACGATCGACAGGCTCCCGCCGAGCAGCTCCTGGTGCTCGAAGGACAGCTGGGCGGTCGTGTAGGTGAGGACCGCGCCGACGGCGACCGACAGCAGCACCGCGGCGCCGACGCCCGGCCAGACCCAGCGCAGCGCGTGCCGCCGCTCGGTCTTGACCAGGAAGGCCACCAGGATGCTGACGACCAGCGCGGCTTCCAGGCCTTCGCGCAGCCCGATCAACGCGCTCGAGAACAACACCGGTCCGCCTCCCTGAGTTCTGCTTCCGTGATGGTTTTAGGTAAGGCTCACCTGTAAGTCCAGTGACCCTACGCCCGCGGGAGACGGATAAAAGCGGCAAAAGGGACTGCGGTTCGAAGTTAGGTTAGGGTAACCGCAGGTCAGCGGCCTGCGCGTCGACTCGATAACAAAATTTGTGACGTCGCTGGCAGGGGGATTGTTTTTACCCTCCGCTTGCCTGGTCAGGCGATCGTGGGTCCCTCTTGAGTGCGTCCGTAACCTGTTCGGGTGGCCGATACCGCTCAGCCGACCGTCACGCCTCCGTCGCCGCCCCCGGGCGGCCCGCCGAGGCGGTACGTCGGCCGGATCGCCCTCGCGCTGGGACTGGTGCTCACCGGCGTGATCCTCGTCGTAACCATCGGTGTCCAGAACCCGGACGCGCCCGCCGCGGCACCGCCCGTCCAGCCGGCGCTCGCCATCCCGGAACAGCGTCCGCAGCCCGGCGCCGAAGCGCCGCGGGCCGGGCTCGCCGCGCCGGTCGACCGGCCGCAGGTCTCCGACCGCGCCGAACTGGACGCGTGGGCGGCCCGCGTCGCGGACAAGACGCACATCCCGGCGCGGGCGCTCTCGGCGTACGGCCGGGCGGAGATGTGGATGCAGCGCCAGAAGCCGACGTGCCACCTCTCGTGGGCGACACTCGCGGGCATCGGCCGGGTCGAGAACGAGCGCGGCGAGTTCGACCTCGCGGCGATCGGCGCGGACGGCCGGGTGGCGAAGCCGGTGGTCGGCCCGCCGCTGGACGGCTCGCCGGGCGTCCCGGCGGTGCACGACAGCGACGGCGGCAAACTCGACGGCGACAAGTCGTGGGACCACCTGATCGGCCCGCTGCAGTTCCTGCCGTCGACGTGGAAGAAGTACCAGGAGCGCGCGAACGGCGACGGCGGCACGCCGGACCCGCAGAACATCGACGACGCGGCCTTCACGGCGGCGCGGTTCCTCTGTTCCGGGGGCGACGACCTCGGCACCCCGGCCGGCTGGTGGCGGGCGATCCTGTTCTACAACCAGGCCCTGGCGTACGGCCAGGACGTTTTCAGCGCGGCGGACGCCTACGCGGAGGCGAGCGTCGCGCCCTGACGGTTCAGAGCTCGCGGTCGGCGACGAACGGCGTGACGGCCATCAGCACCAGCAGCAGCAGTCCGGCGTACGCACCCAGCGTGACGAAGATCGACATCGTGGTTCCTCCCTGTTCGGTCCGTAACCAGCTTCGCCGGACAAGGGGGTGCGGGACATCGGTCGAGGGGCCCGATCCGGTCGGCCGAAAGGCTGAGGTCCCCAGGGCCGTTCGGCACTGGCCGGTCAGGGTTCGCGCAGGGCGATGCGGGCCTTGACCTCGTTGATCGCTTCGAGGTACTCCGGCACCGGGTTCATCGCGGACGCCATCCGCATCTGCGCCAGCGCCTCGACGAACCGGCCGAGGCGCTGCAGGGTCCGGCCCAGGATGAACCGCGCGTAGTGGTCCGTCGGGTCCAGTTCGAGCACCCGGGTGAACGCCTCTTCGGCGCGCCGCAACTGAGCGGAGTGGAAGTACGCGCGCCCGGCCAGCAGGTGCACCGACGGCTTGTCCGTCTCGGATTCCAGCAGGGGCTGCAGGGCCTTCAGCGCGTCGAGCGGACGACGGCGGCCGACCAGGTCTTCGGCCTGGCGGAAGGCATGGAACCGCGACTCCTCGGGAGGCTGCGAAGCAGCTGCGGCGTCCGTCATGGTCACTCCCACGTTACCCCGGAGGAGGGGGTTGCACACGCCTCCGAACGGGACGTGATGGACTGTGCCGCCATGAGCAGCCCGTACCGGGGCCTGGCGCCCTACCTGTACTACGCCGACGCCACCGCGGCGCTCGCCTGGCTGACCAGGGTCTTCGGCTTCACTGAAGAGGTCCGGTTCTGCGACGGCGCCGGCGAGGTGTTCCAGGCGACGCTGCGCGCGGGCGAAGCGCGGATCCAGATCGCCGGCGTCGGCCCGGACTACTGGCAGGCCAAGGGCGTCGACGGCCCGGTCGGCCAGCTCAACATCGTCTACGTCGACGACGTCGACGAGGCCTACGGGCGGATCGAAGCCGCGCTGGGCGACGAGTGCGAGCTGGAACCGCCGCAGGACCAGCCGTACGGCGCCCGGGTGTTCACCGTCGCCGATCTCGGGGGCAACAGCTGGACCTTCTGGCAGCAGACGTCGGAGACCGTCGAGCTGCCGCCGGGGTGGCAGGAGGTCCGCGCCGGCGGTGAGTCCTCCAACGGGTGAACTGCGGCGACGGCTAGGCTGGGCGCGTTATCGCAGGCAGCACGACGCACCGAGGAGCATGGCGTGGCTCTCATCGAGCAGGTAGGCGCGCGCGAGATTCTGGACTCGCGCGGCAACCCGACGGTCGAGGTGGAGGTGGCTCTCGACGACGGCACCCTGGCGCGGGCCGCGGTCCCCTCGGGGGCGTCGACCGGTGAGCACGAGGCGGTCGAGCTGCGGGACGGCGACACCGGCCGCTACAACGGCAAGGGCGTCGAGCGCGCGGTCGCCGCGGTGCTCGACGAGATCGGCCCGGAGATGGTCGGCATCGAGGCCGTCGACCAGCGGATCGTCGACCAGAAGCTGGTCGACCTCGACGGCACGCCGGCGAAGTCCCGCCTCGGCGCGAACGCCATCCTCGGCGTCTCGCTGGCCGTCGCGAAGGCCGCCGCCGAGTCGGCCGAGCTGGAGCTGTTCCGCTACCTGGGTGGGCCGAACGCGCACGTGCTGCCCGTGCCGATGCTGAACATCCTCAACGGTGGTTCGCACGCCGACAGCAACGTCGACGTCCAGGAGTTCATGATCGCGCCGATCGGCGCGGAGACCTTCCGCGAGGCCCTGCGCTGGGGCGCCGAGGTCTACCACTCGCTGAAGTCGGTGCTGAAGGGCCGCGGCCTTTCGACCGGTCTCGGCGACGAAGGCGGCTTCGCGCCGAACCTGGCGAACAACCGCGAGGCGCTCGACCTGATCCTGCAGGCCATCGAGAAGGCCGGCTACACCCCGGGCCGGGATGTCGCGCTCGCGCTCGACGTCGCCGCGACGGAGTTCTTCGCCGACGGCGCGTACACGTTCGAAGGCAGCAAGAAGAGCGCGGAGCAGATGTCGGCCTACTACGCCGAACTGCTGCGCGACTACCCGCTGGTGTCGATCGAGGACCCGCTGAGCGAGGACGACTGGGACGGCTGGGTCACCCTGACCGCCGAGGTCGGCGAAAAGGTCCAGATCGTCGGCGACGACCTGTTCGTCACCAACCCGGACCGCCTGGAGGAGGGCATCACCCGCCGCGCCGCCAACGCGCTGCTGGTGAAGGTCAACCAGATCGGCACCCTGTCCGAGACGCTCGACGCGATCTCGCTGGCCACGTCGTTCGGCTACAAGTCGATGATGAGCCACCGCTCGGGCGAGACCGAGGACACGTTCATCGCGGACCTGGCGGTCGCCACCGGCGTCGGCCAGATCAAGACCGGTGCCCCGGCCCGCGGCGAGCGGATCGCCAAGTACAACCAGCTGCTGCGCATCGAGGAGACCCTCGGTGACGCGGCCCGGTACGCCGGCGAGCTGGCCTTCCCGCGGTTCAGCGCCGAGGCCTGACGCCGATGGCGGACCGGGGGAGGACACGCGGCCGCCGCGGCGGTGGCGGCGGGGCATCGCGGGCCAACCGGCCCGCGCCGGCCCGCCGCCCCGAAGCGGCGCGCCGCCGCACCAGCGACGCGGAAACCACCAGGGCCCGGCTGCGCCGGGGTCTGGCGGCGAAGCGGGCGTCGGGCGCGGCGAAGGTGCTCGGCATGTCCACCACCCGCCGCGCGGCGGTGGTGGCGATCGTGGTGTGCGCGCTGGCGTTCACCATCGCCGTGCCCCTGCGCACGTACCTCTCCCAGCGGACCGAGGTCCGCGAACAGCAGGCCCAGCAGGCCCAGCTGCAGCAGGAGGTCGCTCAGCTCCAGGGCCGCAAGGCGGAGCTGAGCGACCCGGCGCAGATCGAGGCGGAAGCCCGGCGGCGGCTGCGGTACGTCAAGCCGGGCGAGACGCCGTACATCGTCCAGCTGCCGGAGGACAAGGCACCCGACGCGGCCCCGCCGGCCGGGCAGCAGCAGGTCGCGGGCAGCTCCTGGTACGAGAACCTGTGGAACCAGGTCTCCGGCGGCTGAGGGGCACGCTCTAACCTTGACCGCGTGAACAGCACGCAGCAGCACCGGTTCGAGCCCGTCACCGACGCCGACCGCGAGATCATCGCGGAGCAGCTCGGACGGCCGCCGCGAGCGCTGCGCGCCATCGCCGCGCGGTGCCCGAGCGGGCACCCCTCCGTGGTGCAGACCAGCCCGCGGCTGGAGAACGGCACGCCGTTCCCGACGCTCTACTACCTCACCTGCCCGAAGCTCAACTCGATGATCGGCACCATCGAGGCGTCCGGGATCATGAAGGAGATGACCGAGCGGCTCACCACCGATCCCGAGCTCGCCGCGCAGTACCAGCGCACCCACGAGGCCTACCTCGCCGAGCGGGACGCGATCGAGCCGCTGGGCCACCAGGTCACCGCCGGGGGCATGCCCGGCCGGGTCAAGTGCCTGCACGTGCACGTCGCCCACGCCCTCGCCGTCGGCCCGGGCGTGAATCCGTTCGGTGACGAGACGCTCGCCCTGCTTAAGGCCAACGGGTGGCCGACGGGTGACTGCGCCGCGTAACACTCGCGCGCTGTGAACAGATAACTGGTCTGGGTGAGCGAAAACCTCGATTGCACCTCTCGATGGGCTGAAACCGCGCCGCGCTTGCGGCAGGCTGTGTCCCGAAAGCGGCGATCGATCCGGCCAGGAGGGCTCTGAGCATGCGTGTGCGGCGGCTGCCAGACGCAGTCGGGAGCTACGCGCGAAGATTCGGGATCCGCCACCGCACCGCGTACCCGCTGGTCGCCGGCATCCTGGCCGTGGTCCCGGCGCTGGTCGCCGGCGGTGGCACCCTCGGCTGGCTCGGTGGCAGCGGTGAGCACACCCGCGACGCCGCGCTCGCCCAGGGCTACGACCCCGGGAACGCCGCTCTCCAGCAGATCGCCGTCGACGGCACCCTCCCCGGCGCGCCC
>NZ_MUMI01000236.1 GCF_002155975.1 Amycolatopsis kentuckyensis | reverse complement strand
GCTCGGGGCCGTCGGCCGCCGAGCGGGTCCGCAAGCGCGGGCTGAGCCTGTTCGGCTCGGTGCCCCGCCCCGCTGTGGTCACGTTCGCCATCGAGGCGGCCGCCGTCATCCTGGCCGTGCTCGACGTCTGGCTGGTGATCCCCGAGAAGGCCCAGCCCTATTCGATCTGGCTCTCCGGCGCCGCGTGCCTCGCGGTGGTGTTCCGCCGGAAGTTCCCGTTCCTGGCCGTGCTCGTCGCGGTCCCCGGCTTCCTGGCCGGCTGGGCGCAGCTCGCGTCGATGATCACGCTCGGCATGCTCGCCACCCGCCGTCAGCTGCACTGGCAGGTCTGGGTCGGCGCGGCGCTGGTGTGGACGTGCCGGTTCGTGCAGTGGCCGCTGGAGGACTTCGCCGAGCTCAGCTGGCGTGAGCACATCCTCGACGGCATCTACGGCGTCCTGGTCGCCGGCATGCCGATCGCGATCGGCCTGCTGATCGGCGCCCGCACGGAGGTCTCGAACAAGCTCGCCGAGCTGGCCACGAGCCGCGACCGCGAGCGCCGCTTCCACGCCGACGCCGTCCGCGCCGAGGAACGTGCCCGGCTGGCCCGCGAAATGCACGACGTCGTCTCCCACCAGATCACGCTGATCGCCATGCAGGCCGGCGCGCTGCAGGCCCAGACCACCGACGACCGGGCGCTGGAGACCGCGCAGGTCATCCGCACGCTGTCCAAGCGGACGCTGGAGGAACTGCGGTCCCTGGTCAGTGTGCTGCGGGCCGGCTCGGACGACGACGGCCCGCGGCCGGGCATCAACGAGCTCGACCGGCTGATCCGCACGTCCGACGTCCCGGTGCACCTGACGGTGGAGCACCTGCCGGAGGCCCTGCCCAACCAGGTCTCGGCGGCGGCGTACCGGACGGTGCAGGAGTGCTTGACGAACGTCCACAAGCACGCCCCGGGCGCGACGGCGACGATCCGCATCCAGGGTGAGCACGGTGCGCTCAAGATCGAGGTGCGCAACGAGCGGGCGAGCCGTCCGACGGAGGGGTTGCCGTCGGGCGGCCACGGCCTGACGGGCCTGGCCGAGCGGGCGCGCCTGCTCGGCGGAAGCTTCGAGACGTCGGGAACCGAGGACGGCGGCTTCCGCGTCCGGGCGCGGTACCCGCTGGACCGCTGACCTCCGGCCCCCGGTATCCAGCTTACCGGCGGGGACCGACAGTTCCGGCGGCGCTCACACCGTGCTCCGGAGGCCGGCACGCGTGATTGAGCGGTCAGCACACGTGATTGAGCGGTCGACACGCGTGATCGGAGGGTCGACACGGCTCCGGCTTCGTGTCGACCCTTCAATCACCCGTGTCGACCCTTCAAGCACGCGTGTCGACTCTTCAAGCACGGGTGTCGGCCCTTCAGGCACGGGGTGAGCCGCGCTGAGCGCGCGAAAAGCCACCTCGAGGGGTCCGCTTCCCTCGGGGTGGCTTCCAGCCAGAACCGCTAGAGGATTTCCCGGCGCTTGCGCAGGCGGTCGAGCGCCTCCGCCAGGATGGCCTCGCCGTCGGCGTCGCTGCGCCGCTCCTTCACGTAGGCCAGGTGCGTCTTGTAGGGCTCGGTCCGCGGCGCGGCCGGCGGGTTCTTCTCGTCCTGCCCGCCGGGAAGCCCGCAGCGGGGGCAGTCCCACTCGTCCGGGATTTCCGCGTCGAGCGCGAACGACGGCCGAGCCTCGTGCCCGTTGGCACACCAGTAGGAGATGCGGCGTCGTGGCGCCGATTCACCCCGTTCCGATTCGCCCGTAGGACCAGCACCCACCCGGGTGCCCCGAATCGCGTTACCGCCAACCATGAATCCTCACACCTAGGAATCGGCGGCGCGCCCCCCAATAGGCACGCCGAATCGCTGCGCCCCGCCGCCTGAGACCCGGTCGCGGCCGACGACGGAACGCCGGACGCCTCACACCTTGAGCAGCAGACCCAGGCCCACGATGCTGATCAGCCAGACCGCGCCCAGCAGCAGGGTGATCCGGTCGAGGTTCTTCTCGGCCACGCTCGACCCCGCCAGGCTCGACTGCATCCCGCCGCCGAACAGCGACGACAGGCCACCGCCCCGGCCCCGGTGCAGCAGCACCGCGACCACCAGGAAGACGCTGGTGACGATCAACAGGATTTGCAGGAACAGCTTCATGTCATCCTCTGGGCTCTAGGAGAATGCAGGGGTACGGCATGGTCGTTTCCGACCACCACCGTACCCCTGGACTCGTCCACTGCTGTGTGACGGACCGGATACACAGGCTACCCGGTCGTGGCCTCGATCAGGGCAGCGGCCCGCCCGCGGCGAGTGCGCAGAGTTTCGTGAACTCCTCGCCGTCGAGGCTCGCTCCGCCGACCAGGGCACCGTCGATGTTCTCGCAGCCCACCAGCTCGCTGATGTTGCCCGACTTCACCGATCCCCCGTAGAGCACCCGGACGGACGAAGCGACCTCGTCGCCGTACTTCTCCTGGAGGGTCGCCCGGATGGCCTTGCAGACCTCTTCGGCGTCCGCGGACGACGCGACCTTGCCGGTGCCGATCGCCCAGACCGGCTCGTACGCGACCACCACGCCGGAGACCTGCTCGGCCTTGAGGCCCTTCAGGCCCTCGATCAGCTGCGTCGTGGTGTGGTGGATGTGCTCGCCGGCCTCGCGGACCTCGAGCTTCTCCCCGATGCAGAGGATCGGCGTGATGCCGTGCTTGAGCGCGGCCTTGACCTTCTTGTTGACCAGTTCGTCGGTCTCGGCGTGGTATTCGCGCCGCTCCGAGTGCCCGACGGTGACGAACTTGCAGCCCAGCTTCGCCAGCATCAGGCCGGAGATGTCACCGGTGTAGGCGCCCGAGTCGTACGGCGAGATGTCCTGCGCGCCGTAGGTCAGCGACAGCTTGTCGCCGTCGACCAGGGTCTGCACGCTGCGGATGTCGGTGAACGGCGGCAGCACCGCCACGTCGACCTTCGCGTAGTACTTCTCCGGCAGCGCGAAGGCGATCTTCTGGACGAGCGCGATCGCCTCGAGGTGGTTCTGGTTCATCTTCCAGTTGCCGGCGATGAACGGCTTGCGTGCCACTAGTTCTTCTCCTCCAGGGCGACCACGCCCGGCAGTTCCTTGCCTTCGAGGTACTCCAGGGAGGCACCGCCGCCGGTGGAGATGTGCGAGAAGCCGTCTTCGGGCAGGCCCAGCTGCCGCACCGCGGCCGCCGAGTCGCCGCCGCCGACCACCGTGAACGCGTCGCTCTTCACGAGCGCCTCGGCCACGGCACGGGTGCCGCCCGAGAACGCCTCGAACTCGAACACGCCCATCGGGCCGTTCCAGAACACGGTCTTGGCGTCGGCCAGCTTGCTCGCGAACAGCTCGCGCGAGCGCGGGCCGATGTCGAGGCCCTGGCGGTCGGCCGGGATGGCGGTCGAGTCGACGACCTCGTGCTCGGCGTCGGCCGAGAACTCCGTCGCCGCCAGCACGTCCACCGGCAGCACCAGTTCGACGCCGCGCTTGTCCGCCTCGGCGAGGAAGCCCTTGACCTGGTCGAGCTGGTCGGCCTGCAGCAGCGACTGGCCGACCTCGTGACCCTGGGCCTTGAGGAAGGTGTACGCCATGCCGCCGCCGATGAGCAGCCGGTCGACCTTGGTCAGCAGGTTCGCGATGACGCCGAGCTTGTCGGACACCTTCGCGCCGCCGAGCACGACCACGTACGGCCGCTGGACGTCGTCGGTCAGCTTCTTCAGCACGTCCAGCTCGGCCAGCACCAGGCCGCCCGCGTACGCCGGCAGCACCGACGCGACCTCGTAGACCGAGGCCTGCTTGCGGTGGACGACGCCGAAGCCGTCGGAGACGAACGCGCCGCCCGGGACGAGCGCGCCCAGCTCGGCGGCCAGCTCGGAGCGGTCCACGGCGTCCTTGCTGGTCTCGCGCGCGTCGAAGCGCACGTTCTCCAGCAGGACGACACCGCCGTCGGCGAGGCCGCCGGTCAGCGCCTTCGCGGACTCGCCGACCAGGTCACCGGCCAGCGCGACCTCGGCACCGAGCAGCTCCGAAAGCCGCTTCGCGACGGGCGCGAGGGTGTACTTCGCGTCCGGCTCGCCCTTCGGACGGCCGAGGTGCGCGGTGACGACGACCTTCGCGCCCGCGTCGGCGAGCTTCTTGATCGTCGGCAGCGCGGCGCGGACCCGGCCGTCGTCGGTGATGCGGTCCCCGTCGAGCGGGACGTTCAGGTCGCTGCGCACGAGTACGAAGCGACCCTGAACGCCCTCGCCCAGCAGGTCGTCGAGGTTCTTGACGCTCATCGGGTTCAGGCGAGCTTCGAACCGACGAGCTTGACCAGGTCGGCGAGGCGGTTGGAGTAGCCCCACTCGTTGTCGTACCAGCCGACGACCTTGACCTGGTTGCCGATGACCTTGGTCAGCGGCGCGTCGTAGATGCAGGACGCCGGGTCGGTGACGATGTCCGCCGACACGATCGGGTCGTCCGAGTAGCGCAGGATGCCGGCGAGGGGGCCCTCGGCGGCGGCCTTGTAGGCGGCGTTGATCTCCTCGACCGTGGCGGCCTTGGTCAGGGTGACCGTGAGGTCGGTGGCCGAGCCGGTCGGGATCGGGACGCGCAGCGCGTAGCCGTCCAGCTTGCCCTGCAGCTCCGGCAGGACGAGGCCGATGGCCTTGGCGGCGCCGGTCGAGGTCGGGACGACGTTCAGGGCGGCGGCGCGGGCGCGGCGCAGGTCCTTGTGCGGGGCGTCCTGCAGGTTCTGGTCCTGCGTGTAGGCGTGGACCGTGGTCATCAGGCCCTGCTCGATGCCGAAGGCGTCGTTGAGGACCTTGGCCAGCGGGCCGAGGCAGTTGGTGGTGCAGGACGCGTTCGAGATGATGACCTGCGAGCCGTCGTACTTGTCGTCGTTGACGCCGAGGACGACGGTCAGGTCCTCGCCCTTGGCGGGCGCGGAGATGATGACCTTCTTGGCACCGCCGGCGATGTGCGCCTTGGCGGCGTCGGCGTTGGTGAAGAAGCCGGTCGACTCGAGGACGACGTCGACGTTCAGCTCGCCCCAGGGCAGGTTGGCCGGGTCGCGCTCGGCGAGGGCCTTGATGGTCTTGCCGTCCACGACGATGCCCTCGTCGCTGACGCTGACCTCACCCGGGAACCGGCCCAGGATGGAGTCGTACTTCAGCAGGTGGGCCATGGTGGCGACGTCGCCGAGGTCGTTGAAGGCGACGACCTCGATGTCGTGGCCGCTGGCCTGCACGGCGCGGAAGAAGTTGCGGCCGATGCGGCCGAAGCCGTTGACACCTACGCGAACGGTCACTGCTGCCACTCCTCTGAGGATCGGCCGGGACCCCCGGCCGTGACTTGCGGGCTCGCGGCCACCCTAGCGTGCGGGCATGCGCGTCCCTGACTGCCCTGACGAGACTTCCACCACTTGGCGAACGGGTCAAGAATCGATTAAGAAGCGGGCCGGCCACGCGGGGTGTTCCGGGGGTGGAGCGCGGCGGACCAGCGGGGGTGACGGGTCCGGGTGGCGGGACCGGTTCCGGCTGATCGTGCCGGGTGCGGAACGGTCGTGGCCGGGGTCGGCGGCGGAGCGCGTGTTCGGGCTTGATCGATTCAGGCGAAGGAGGGCTTGCGCCGGGCTCGGCGGCGGTCCGCGGGGCGGCACGTGAGGTCGGTGACTCGACCGATCCAGCGACGGCTCTCCGGTGGCCGGCGCGGAGGTTCCCGGCCGCGAGGAGGACGGGAACCTTCGTCCGTCGCGCCGGGTTC
>NZ_MUMI01000235.1 GCF_002155975.1 Amycolatopsis kentuckyensis | reverse complement strand
GAGCGGGCCGGACACCCCGGGCACGCTGCCCAGTTCGCGCGCCTTGGCTTCGAGGAACCGCTGGTCTTCGCCGGTCAGGCCGCCGGCGCGCTCGGCGACGACGGTGGCGGGCAGGACCTGCCGCGGGGTGAACGCCTTCTGCTCGTCGGCGACCTCGGTGGCTTCGGCCGAGCGCGGCAGGAAGGCGGCGTTGTCGTTCTTCGCGACCTCGCTGAGCTTGCCGGCGAACGGTCCGCCGAACCCGCCCAGGCCGAGCCAGGCGATCACCAGGAGGGCCGGGATCAGCCAGCGGAGGCGGCGCGGGTTCTCGTTCATGGTCGCTAAGGTCCTTTCGAGCGCGAACACGCCCAATTGTTCAGCAAGCTGAACATTCTGCACGACGAGCCCGACGATCCCCGAGTGATGGCGAGCACAGCGACGGTGAGCACAGCCCCCGAACCCGACCTGAGCACGTGGCCGACCGGCCGCCTGCTCGCCGTGGCCGCACGGCTGGTGGAGCAACGCTGGGTGGCCGTGCTCGACGGCATGGGCCTCACCCACGCGGGCCTGATCGCGCTGCACACCCTGCGCGACGGGCCACTCCCCCAGCGGACCCTGGCCCGGCGCTGCCAGGTGACCGACCAGACGATGAGCCGCACGCTCGACCGCCTGGCCAAGGCGGGGTTCGTCAGCCGGGCCGCGGACCCGGCCGACGGCCGCCGCCAGCTCACGCGGCTGACCGCACGCGGCCGGGCCGTGCACGAGGAGGCGGTCCGCGCCGAACCCGCGCTGCTCGGCGGCCTGGGCGACGACGCCGCCTTCCGCGCCGGCCTGCTGGACCTGATCACCCGGCTGTCCGCGGGCGATTGAGAGCGCGCGGCGCTGGGTAGCTCTTCCTACATGTGGATCGCGGTGAGCACCCCAGTGGCCGTCCTGATCGCCACCGTTCTGATGGAGCGGTTCGAACGACGGTGCCGCTTGGTGCCCACCCCCGAATCCGACCGGAGTCCGGCGCGGAGCTGACGACGACCGCTCCCCCGACCGGGTGATCCACGTCTCAATCCCGCCCGCGGAGAACCTCGACCGCCCTTCCCGGCGACTGACCGGGCAGATCCGGCTCGACGGAAACCGGGTTCGAGGGAGACGACGATGACGAACGCAGACCAGCCGCCGAAGGGCGCGCGGGCCACGGTCCGGGTGAGCCCGAATCCCACCACGCACCGCGGCCAGGAAGTGACGATCACCGGGAACTGCGGCGGGGGCACGGGGTTGAAGTCGGTGCTCGGCGGGTTTCCGGAACGGCCGGCCCTGGAGAACGTCCGGATCCTCGAGTCCGGGCCGGACCGGTTCGTCGCCAAGGCGAACGTGGCCGGGCACATCGGCAACGGGGTCGGCCCCGTGTTCGTCGACTGCGGCGGCGAGGCGGGCGTGACTTTACTGGTCACCCACGTCTGAAGGATGCGGCAAACCCGCTCATCGGCTGGGGGTTCCGGTGAGCGGGTTTGCCGCGACAATGACCGCTGGAATCAGCAGGTCTTCCACGCGAAGTGGTAAATCGTGTCCACGCTCGCGTGTTCGGAATCCATTTCGATGTAACTGCCACCGGATGCGGAACCCGCGTCCGCCCGCAGTTCCGCATTGATGTTCAGGTTGCGGCTCTCCCCGCACGGGGCGAACACCAGCTCGGCCACCTCGGTGACGTCGGTGGCCCGCCACACGCCGTGGAACGGGCCGGGGAAGGTGTGCCGCACCCGGGCGGTCGGCGCCGTCCCGGCGAAGTAGTAGTTGGCTTGCTCGAGCGCGCTCGCCCCGCTCTCGATGTGCGCGAAGCCGCGGTACTCCGCCCCGGCGATCGCATACGTGAATCCTTGCGGCACATGGACGAGCACGTTGATCTGGCAGTTCTTCCGGGCTTCGAGCGCGGACGCGCCGCCGCCGGCCTTCGCGGTGAAGTTCGTGTAGTGCACCGTGAACGACGTGTTGTCGGAAGCGACGTCGGCCGACGCGGTGGCCGTGCCCGCCGGGCAGCCGGAGCCGTTGATCGTCTTGATGTCGAGCGTGATCTTTTCGCTCGGGGCCGAGGCCGCCGTGGAATCGACGGGTGCGACGAGGGTGGACAGAATCATTGCGCCTACGACCGACATACCGAGCATGACGCTCCTCCAAATGGGCCACGGTGCCTAGGTGGTGATGATGATCGCGCGCGGAGAGGATCGTAGCGCGATCGCAACCTTTTCGACGGCCACTGAACGGAGTAACACGACAGCGGAGCGCGCGGGAAATCCATTTCCCGCTATTTCACGTTTCCCGGGGCTCGAAATTCGGGGAATCGAAGGTCAAGAAGTCTGGTCCAGACCACTGGCACGGAGGGAGAAGGGCGGGGTGCAGCCGCCGAGCAGCGCTTCGGCGTCCAGCGTCGCCGCCGCGCACCCCCGCTCCGCGAATCGGCGGGCCACCAGCGCGCCCGGGTCCTCGACCGGGTCCGCGCGGCCGGACAGGAACGCCCACTCGTGCTCGTCGGAGCCGAAGTACAGAACCGCGCCGAACACCTCGCCGAACCGGCGCCAGGACGCGCGCAGCGTCTCGTTGCGCCACAGCGTCGGGCAGCCCGCCTGGCACGTCACCACCCCGCCGGGCGCCAGCAGGCGCGCACAGCGGGCGAGGAAGTCCGTGCCGTACAAGCGGTTGTGCTGCGCGGCCGGATCGGTGTTCTCGTCCGGCAGGTCGATCACGACCACGTCGTAGGTGTCCCCGCGGCTTTCGGCCGCGGCCAGGAAGGCCCAGCCGTCCTCATAGGACACTCGGACCGGCCCGTCCCCGCGCTCGGCCCGCGCCAGCGCCGCCGGGGTGTAGCCGTAGGGCAGGTGCTCGGCGCAGGCGCGCACGGCCTGTTCGTCGATGTCGACGTGATCGACGTGCGCAGCGCCCGCGTCGACCGCCAGCTCGCTCGCGACCCCCTCGCTCGACCCGACGACGAGCACCCGCCGCACCCGCTCGGCCAGCAGCAGCGCGGGCACCATCAGGGCTTCGTGGTACACCAGCTGGCTCGCCTCGGTGCTCTGGCGCTCGCCGTCGCAGAACAGCGAAACCCCCTGCGCGGTCGTCCCGATCAGCACCTCCTGGTACGGCGTGCGTTCGTGGAACCGCACATCGCCGACCTCCCAGACGCGGGTGAGGCCGTCGCCGACCGGTTCGTGGATCAGGGGCATCAGCGTTCTCCCCGGTGGAGGACCGACAGGTGGACCGGCGCGGCGTCCAGCGACTGGGCCAGCAGCCGCAGGGCGTGCTCGGGATCGGCGCGTTCCCCGCAGGTGAACACGTCGGCGAAGAGGGACCCGTGCTCCGGGTAGGTGTGGACGGACGCGTGCGACTCGGCCAGCAGCGCAATCACCGTGGCGCCCTGCGGCGCGAACCGCTGCGCGACGACGTCGAGGACCGTCGCGCCCGCCTCCGTCACGGCGGCCCGCAGCAGCTCGCCGAGGCGCACCGGGTCGTCGAGCAGGCCCGAGTCGATGCCGTGCAGCTCGGCGAGCACGTGCCGCCCGGTGAACCGGCCGACGTCAGGCATCTCCCCACCTCCCGAGGCAGTACGTGCGCAGCGGCTCGATCCCGTTGAACCCCACCGACGCGTAGCTGGCGGTGTAGGCCCCGGTCCCCGGCAGGTCGAGCCGGTCGCCGCCGCGCAGGGAAAGCGGCAGCCGGTACGGCGTCCGCTGGTAGAGCACGTCGTCGCCGTCGCACGTGGGCCCGGCGAGCACCACCGGCCCGTCCGGGCCGTCGTGGGCGTCCACCGGCTCGAACCGGTAGGCGATGGCTTCGTTCTCCGCCTCGGCGAGCCCGTTGTACCGGCCGATGTCGAGGTAGACCCAGCGCCGCTCGTCCCGGTGCGCGACCAGCACGACCTCGGTCCGCAGCAGGCCGGCGTCGGCGACGAGCACCCGGCCGGGCTCGAGCAGCAGCTCCGGGCGGCTCTCCGGGAAGGCGGTGCGGAGAGCCGCCGCGATCGTCGCCGCGTACGTGGTCAAGGACGGGACGGCCGTGCGGTGGGCCGTCGCGAAGCCCCCGCCGAGGTTGAGCCGGGTCATTGCGACGCCGTGGGCCGCGGCCTCGCCGAACAGCTTCGCCGCGGTGGCGATGCCGATCTCCCACGCGGCGACGTCCGGCTGCTGCGAGCCGACGTGGAAGGCGATGCCGGGCCGCAGCCCGAGCGCGGCCGCGCGCAGCACCAGGTCGAGGGCTTCGGCCGGGGCGCAGCCGAACTTGCGGCCGAACGGCGTCGCCGAGTCCGGCGCGTCGAGCACGACGCGGATCGACACCGCCGAGCCCGGCGCGTACCGGCCCAGGTGGTCGACGTCGGCGGGGGCGTCCGAAGTGAACTCCCGGACGCCGCGGTCGAACGCGAAGGCGATGTCCCGCGGCTTCTTGATCGGGTTGCCGTACGCGATGTCCGCCGGGGTGGCGCCGCGGCCGAGGCACAGCTCGAGCTCGGCCGGCCCGGCGACGTCGAAGCCGACCCCGGCCGCCA
The DNA here is from genome assembly GCF_002155975.1 of Amycolatopsis kentuckyensis. Taxonomy (GTDB): domain Bacteria; phylum Actinomycetota; class Actinomycetes; order Mycobacteriales; family Pseudonocardiaceae; genus Amycolatopsis; species Amycolatopsis kentuckyensis. The sequence continues at coordinate 5,287 of NZ_MUMI01000235.1, read as the reverse complement.
CCAGCGCGTCGAGCACCGGCGGCGCCGGGTTGGCCTTGACCGCGTACCGGATCAGCGCACCGGGGAACGCCGCGCCGAACTCCCGCGCCCGGGCCGCGACGACGTCGGTGTCGACGACCAGGCACGGGGTCGGCGGATCGCGCTCGGTGAGGAACCGGCGGATCCGGGTGAAGTCGGCGCACACGGGCGCCAGTGTCGCAAACGAGGGTCAGGCGAACCGCCACAGGTGGTCCGGCGTGCCGTTGTCGTCCCACTGGGTCACCTGGGCACCGTCCGCGGTGGACTGCTGGTCGACCGCCATCACCTTGCCGCTGCGGACGTTGACGAGCTTCGACCAGCCACCGCCGGCGTCGACGATCCGCCAGTTGTGGTCCGGCGTGCCGTTGTCGCGGTACTGCTGGACGTGGGCGCCGTTGTCGAGGCTCTGGTCGTGCACGGCGAGGACCTTGCCGCTGTTGCGGTTGACGATCCGGACCGTGCCGTCGCCGTTGTCCACGACGGCCCAGAGGTGGTCGGCGGTGCCGTTGTCCGACCACTGCGTCACCTCGGCGGTGTCGGCCAGCGACATGTTCGAGACGGCCAGGACCTTGCCCGAGCGCTGGTTCTGCAGCTTCCGCCAGACGGTCGTCGACGCGGCCGGGCGCGTCAGGAGGGCCAGGTAGCCACCGGCGACGGGCCGGGCCTGGAAGCCGCGCTGGGTGGCGTCGGCGACGACGTACCAGTCGCTGAACGGCACCCGCTGGGGCGTGGTGTTCGCGTAGCTGTAGACGCCTTCGACCAGGGTGGTGCGGATGGCCGGCTGGTCGGCGAGCCAGGCCGCGGTCCACAGTTCCCAGTCGGCTTTCGTGTAGTTGTTGCGCGGGTCCAGCAGGACGCCGTGGGCGCCGGCGCGGCCCTGGTACCAGGCGGCTTCCTGCGCCGCGACGCCGAGCGGGACCAGGTCGAGGCCGAGCACGCGGTCGGCGAAGCCGTTGTACTTCAGGCTCCAGGTGCCGGGCTGGTCGTAGGCGAGCCGCAGGTGCTGGCCGTCCTCGGCGAGCGTCACCCACTGGCTGACGTAGCTGCGCGAGGTCGAGCGGTACCGCTGGGCGTCGGCGGCGTTCCCGGCCGCGGCGGCGACGACGCCCATCGCGCCGACGCCGATGATGCCCTTCAGGGCGAGGTTCGCGCTGTGGGCGATGAAGCCGGTGAAGTCGTCGGTCTGGTTCTGGAAGCCGGGGTCGAGGGTGTTGCCGACCAGGTATTCGGCCCACTGCCGCAGGATCCGGTAGTGGGTGTTCGCGAAGGCGACGGCGTCGGCCTGCGGTAGCCGCTGCACCAGCGCGGCCGCCATGATCAGCATGTTGGCCGACTCCTCGACCGGCATGCTTTCTTCGTTGCCGTCGTTGTGCCCGGTCGCGTCCGGGTAGTGGGTGCCGAGGTCGTGCTCGGCGAACGCCATCGGCCAGCCGCCGCGCTCGGCGTAGTCGAGCAGCGGCTCCAGCAGCAGGCGCAGGTAGGCGGGCGAAAGGTGGAGGTAGGCCGGGAACGCCGGATAGGTGACGTCCACTGTGGACATGTTGCCGTTGGAGGAGATCTCCTTGAGGAACGCCCAGGGCGCGCCGCCCCGGTCGACCAGCTCGGTGCCGCCGAAAGCCTGGCGCAGGGCGAGCGCGCAGATCCCGGCGTAATGCTCACCGGTGCTCCCGCCGCCCGCCGCGGCGACGGCGTCGTCGTGCAGCCGCTGGTCGATCGAGGTGGCGGCGCCGAGGGCGGCGGCGTAGTCGTTCGCGAACCACACCGCCATGTCTTGCCAGCTGCCCCAGTAGTGCGTCCACCAGGGACGGAGGTCGGTGCCGAGGTAGCGGACGGCGGGGGTCCGGACGTGCCCGATCGCCAGCGTGAAGGGGCTCGCCGTGCCGCCGGCGGGGATCGTGCCGAGGTTCTTGGCGAAGGCCAGCACGGGCCAGCGGTCGCTGATCGCCCGGGGTTGCGCGGTGTCGCTGGTGTTGTTCAGCGTGCCCTGGTTCGCCGAGGCGGCGCGCACGACGGTGTCCTGCCCGATCTGCCAGGTGGTCCCCGACGTCGGTGCGGCGAGCACCAGGGAGCCCCAGCTGGCCTGGTCGCCGTTTTCCTGCAGCACGCCGGGGTTCACCGGGGCGCAGCTGAGGAGCGTGTAGCCGCCGGTCTGCTGCTGCGTCCAGCCGACGGGGGTGGCGGAGTTGCCGTGCACCCACTCGGCGGAGGTGTCGAAGTGCAGGTCGACGGCGTGCGCGCGGCCGTCGGCGCTGGCGGCCTGGATGGTGACGTAGCCGAAGGGGACGCACTGGCGTTGCAGGCTGGCCGGGTCGACCGGGGAGAAGAAGGTGACGGTGAGGTTCACACCCCCGCCGGTGAGGACGTAGATCGAGCGGGTTCCGGTGACCTGCAGGCTGAGCTGCGTCATCGGGGTGGGGGCGGGGCTGCCGGGCGCACCGGCGAAGAGGTAGGCGGTGCCGTCGATGCGGGCGATGCCGCAGAGGGCGGTGACGTGGCCGGTCCAGAAGCTCGACCAGGTGCCGGGCAGGGTGTCGGCGGGCTGCCAGGTGGAGAGGTAGGGCGAGCGGACGATCAGCGGCGTGGCGGGCGGCCGGATCGGGCTGAAGGTCCCGGCGGCGGAGGCGGTCCCGGGCAGCCAGAGGGCAGCGGAGACGGCGGCGGCGGTACCGCCGGCGAGGCGGAGCAGGTCGCGGCGGGTGAGGTGATCGCGTTGTCGGTCTTGGTCGCGGTTTCCCGAGGACATCGGTGGCCCCTTCCAACGGCGGGCGAGCCGGGCAGGGACTTTTTTACATCGTTGGTACAACGTTGTAAATCCGCCGAAGGTGGGCGGTGGGGCAGGGTGCGGACCAGTGGAGCCGCAGGTCCGCTGCGGTTTCGGCTGGTTCGGGCCGAGCAGTCTGGGGTTCCGGCGACCCCGCGGGGGCGCCGAGCCGGGGCCGGCGGAGCAGCAGCCGGGGGGAGTCTCGTGGCGGCCCCGGCCGTCCGGAGGCGGCGCCGGGCAGACTCGTGGCGACCCCGGATAGCCGAGGCCGCCCAGCCGGTCCGCACCGTTTCAGCCACCCCAGCGGCACCCCGCCACCCGCCGCGGGCGGATCAAGCCGTGCGGCTCGGCCGGTCCGATGGCGGCCACACGTACGGCAGGTCCGGCGGCACCCCCGGGAACCGCACGCCGTAGTGCTCCGGGTCCTTCCGCACCAGCGCCGACTGGTGGCTGCGGTGGACCGCCTCGTCGCCCAGCCACGGCGGCACGTCACCCGCCGCCGTCAGCTCCGGCTGCGTCCGGACCTCGGCTTCGCCCACCGACCGGGCGAACTCCTCCCCCAGCTTCACCGCGCACGTGTCCGCCGCGCCCAGCTCGCACCACACCGCGCAGACCTCGAGGCCGTAGCGCGTCAAGGCCTCCTCGTACCCCGTCCACATCTTCGCCGCCGGGTGGTGGCGCCAGCCGTAGCCGGGGATCACGAGCGCGCGCAGCACCTGCAGCGCCTCCACGCGCTGCTTGCCGAGGCGGCGGCGGTCGAGCGCGCGGGCGCTGGCGGTGAAGTCGGGGCACGGCAGGAACGTCTGCATCCCGGCCGGGTACCCCGCAGCCGCCCACCGACCCGGCGAAGATCGGCGGCGGCCCCGACCGCGGGATCGGGGCCGCCGGAGGTCACCGGGGGCGCGCCCTGGCGGTGACAGCCGCTTCGGGTTCGACGCTCACCCGCGGACGCAGGGGGCGGGCTTCGAGGCCCTCGACGTCGATCACCAGGAACCAGTGGGCGTTGGCCGGGATGTGGATCTTGAACATCGGTGCGGTGGCCACCCCGCCGTGCATCCGGTAGTACTGCCGGCGCCGGTAGGCCTGGAAGTTGACCGCCGTCAGCAGCCTGACGTTGGCCATCGCGTCCAGGCGGACGGTGACCACCGCGTCTCTTCGGACCTTCCCCAGGTCGAACACGCTCGCTTCCATTTCGTCCCTCTTCCACGCTTGGTTTTCGATTCGAGTTCGGCGGTCGCGGGCAGCGCGGATCGCGCCGCGGAGCACACGACGGGCGGAAGATCGGATCGGGACTAGCCGGGCCCGGTGCCCGGTTCGCAAGGCCGCCACAGCGGCACGAAGTCCCCGTGCGCCCAGGGGGACGCACGGAAGTGGTGCGGAGCGTGGCCCGCGGTCAGGAAGGCGGGCGGAATGCCGGACCCGGCGCTGGTGGCGACATCGGACGACGACACGGGCGCGCCGGGCTGCGCCGGGGTGCCCCCGGGACGATGACTGCCGGCGCTGGAGCGGTGGGCCGTGGTCCTGTGCGCCCGCGGTGAGGCCGGCGTGGCACAGGTGCGCCCGGGCACGACGGCGCGGGCGATCTTCCCGAGAGCCGGAGTGGCGGGCAGCTGTGCTTGCTCCGGCTTCGGGCTGATCACCGCTGCAGCCAACGGGGTAGCCCGCCGCACGACGAAGCCGGCCGCGGCGGCCTCGGTCACGGGGGCGACGATGGGCCGCCCGACCCCGCCGGCAACGGGATCGAGGAGGTCGCCCACGACGGGCGAGGTGGCCCCGGTCACCGGCTTGACGACGCTGGTCAGGGCGGAGACGGGCAGCGCGGAGACGATCGGCTCGACGAGTGTGGCGGCGGTCTTGGCCAGCGGCGGGAGGAGCGCCTTTGCGGCGGGCTCGATGACGGGCAGGGCCGAACGCACCACAGGTGCGATGACGGCGGTCGCGGTGCGGCTCACCGGCGAGACCACGGTTCCGACGGCACGGGTCAGCGGCTCAGCCGAGGCCACCACACCGGTAACCGGCGCTACAAGGGCGGTCGTGGTTTCACCCAGCGGCGCGACAACGGCTCCGACTGCACGCGCGACCGGCGCTGCCACACCGGCGACGGGCGCCACCACCGCGGCGGTGGTTTCACCCACTGGCGTGACTACAGCACCCACGGCCCGCGCAACCGGCCCGGCAACGGCGGCCGCGCTCGCGGCGACCGGCGAGGCAACGGCCCCCACCGCCCGGGCGACCGGCTCCGCGGCACGCACAACTTGCGCCACCTCACCCGCGGATTCACCCACCGGCGCGACAACGGCTCCCACCGCACGCGCCACCGGCACCGCCGAGCCCGACACCGACTCGGCAACCGCAGCCGCGCTCGCGGCGACCGGCGAGGCAACAGCCCCCACCGCCCGAACCACCGGCTCCGCGGCGCGCACGGCTCCCGCCACCGCAGACGCGCTCGTGGCAACCGGCGAAGCAACAGCCCTCACCGCCCGACCGACCGGCTCCGCGGCGCGCACG
>NZ_MUMI01000234.1 GCF_002155975.1 Amycolatopsis kentuckyensis | reverse complement strand
GGGTGGGCCGGGACGGGGCTCTTGCGTCGGCCCTGGAGCCGGCTGTCCGTCGCGGACTGTTGCTGCGGGGCCAGGCCGCCGGCTACCAGGTGTTCGTGCGCGACCTGCCAGACCGAGCACGGCGCCTTGCAGCGGTGCCACCGGGTCGAGCAGGTCGGGCAGTCGCCGCGCTCGTCGGGCTCGTGCATCTTCAGCATCGCGCGCCACGCCTCGGTCAACCGGGGCAGTTCGGAGCGCGCGACCGAGACGAGCGACTGGGCGTCGGCGCGGTTCGCCAGGTCGGTCAGCATGTCGAGGCGCTCCCAGACCGCATTGCGGAGGACCTGCCCGAGTACCTGATCCATGTCAGCTCACCGTTACCTTTCCGCCATCTTGGCGGCTTCGTTGAGCGCGGCGCGCAGCTGTCCGAGCTGGCCGGACGTCAACCGCGCGGTCTCACCGGGAGGCGAGACCAGTACCACCTGGTTGTCTTCCACGAACACCGTGACCGCCCGCTCGCGGCTGATGAGGTCGCCGCACTGCACGCGCCACACGAGCTGACCGCCCTCGTAGTGCCGGACGCTCGCGGTGCGGGGGTCCACCGCGAGCGTCCGGCACTACGGGGCGGACGGCGGAGACGGGAGACACCGTCGCCGGCCGCACGGCGCGGGTCGCCGTGCCGGCATGTCCCCCTGCGAACGAGTCCACGAACTCCACGCCCTTCTCCGCTCTGTCAAAGTGTCCGAAGATGCCTTCTGCAACATCGCCTTGTCACAACGCTGCGGTTTTCGTAGCTCTCCGTGATCGCTACCGGTGTGCGGCCGGTGACGGAGATCTGACAACTACAGTGAGGTGAAACCGAGTGCGATAGAAGGTGGAATCGGCGTCATAGCGGTGACTGGGCTCGGTTCCACGGTAAGCGGTCAGCGGACTTCGCCCCGACCGATCAGGGCACCAGTTCGGCTGTTCACACGGTTCCCCAGGTTTGCCTACGCTGTTTCACAGACGCCCGACCGGACAGTGGAGGGGGCGCGATGGACGCCAGTAACGGTGGCAGTGCCGAAGCCCGGCAGAGCCACGCAGTTCCCGCTGACGCGTGGGAGCAGCCGGAGATGAGAACGGCTCTCGCGTCGCGCGAGATCAGCGCCGTGTACCGGCTCCTGCGCAAACACGGTGTCTCGCAGCGCCAGATCGCCGCGATGACCGGCCAGTCCCAGTCCGAGGTGTCGGAGATCCTCAAGGGTCGCCAGGTCATGGCCTACGACGTGCTCACGAGGATCGCCGATGGCCTGGGCGTCCCCCGTGGGTACATGGGCCTCGCCTACGACGAGGCCACGGCGATACGGGTCGTCGGCTCCGCCGACGGCCAGCAGGCTGAGGAGGACGAGTCCGTGAAGCGACGGAGGTTCCTCGCGCACGCTGCCCAGGTCACGATGGGTGCGGCGGTGTTCGGCCCGGAATCGGGCACCTGGTCGGCCGGACCGGCCAGGACGCCGGCGCCCGGGCGCATCGGCATGACCGACGTCCGCCAGGTCGAAGCCGCGACGCGGGCGCTCCGGGCGCTGGACTACCAGTACGGCGGCGGGTTCTGCCGCGACGCCGTCGTGGCGCAGCTGTCCTGGGGACAGCAGATGCTCGAAGCGCACGGCACCGAGATGGTGAAGAACCGCCTGTACGTCGCGCTCGCCGACCTGCACTCCCTGGCCGGCTGGACCTCTTTCGACACCGGTCTGATGGACTCCGCCCGCGGCCACTTCGCGAACGCGCTGGACCTGGCCAAGCAGGGCGAGAACCACCCGCTGGTGGCCAACGTGCTCTACCGCATGGGCCGCGTCTACCTGCACCAGGACGCCCCCAACGACGCGCTGAAGCTGTTCCAGCTGGGCCAGATCGCCGCTCAGGAAAGCGGTTCCGAGCTGGCCGTCTCCGTGCTCTGCGCGAACGAGGCCTGGGCCTACGCGATGATGGGCAACGAAGAGCAGGCGGTGAAGCTGCTCGGCCGGAGCAAGGACGAGTTCGAGCGCGCCAACCTGGCCGAAGCCGAGTCGTGGGTCAAGTTCTTCAACGAGACCGACGTCTACGCCATGGTCGGCACCGTCCACACGGTCCTCGCGCAGAAGAACGCCGAGCACACCAAGTACGCGATCCCGGCGCTGACCAGGGCCGTCGAGTCCTACGACGACGAGATGGCCCGCTCCAAGACGTTCATGCTGAGCGCGCTCGCCACCAACCACCTGCTGGACGGCGACCTCGACCACGGCGCCAAGGTCGGCGGCAAGGCCATCGACTGCGCCGAGGGCATCAAGTCCGAGCGGGTCAAGGACCGGATGCGGCCCCTGCAGGAAGAGGCCGAGCGCCGCCGCAACAACGCCGACGCCCGTGACCTCGCCGACCGCCTCCACGCTTTCTACGCCGCCTGACGCCGAAGGCGCCGGCGCGGTTTTGGACGGCCGGTTCACTTCGGGCAAGCTGCGCGGCGTGCTGGCCGAGACCTGCGCGCTGCTGGGTCTCGACCCGGCGGGCGCGCGGCTGCTGCGCTTCACGAACAACGCGGTGTACGCGCTGGTCACCGCGCCTTTCGTGGTCCGGATCGTCGGCTCGACGCAGCTGCGGCACCGCGTCGGTACGGTCGTGCGCGTGGCCCGGCACTTCGAACGCCACGGCGTTCCGGCGATCCGGCTCCTCGCCGACGTCGAGCAGCCCATGGAGGTCGGCGGCCACCTGGTGACCGTTTGGCACCAGGTGCCGAGCATCGGCCGGGCGGCGACGTCGGTCGACCTGGCCCGGCTGCTGCGCCAGGTCCACGCGCTGCCCCCGCCGCCCGGCCTCGCCGAGTGGGCGCCGTTCGCCGCGGTGCGGGCCCGGGTGTCCGACGCCGAAGAGATCAGCGACGCCGACCGCGAATTCCTGCTCGGCCGCTGCGCCGAACTCGAAGCCGAGCTGGCCGAGCTGGAGTTCCCGCTGCCCAGGGGCCTGGTCCACGGGGACGCGTACCCCGGCAACGTCATCCCCGGGCCGGCCGGTCCGGTGCTCTGCGACTTCGATTCCTCGTGCGTCGGGCCGCCGGAATGGGACCTGACGCCGTTGGCGGTCGGCCGTGAGCGCTTCGGCGACCCGGAGGTCGCGTACCGGACGTTCGCCGCGGCGTACGGCTTCGACGTGACGTCGTGGTCCGGGTTCGCCGTGCTCCGCGGCATCCGGGAGCTGAAGCTGACGACCAGCGTGCTGCCCATCCTGCGCAGCCGGCCGCAGGTCCGGCCCGAGCTCTTCCGCCGTCTGGACGATCTCCGGAGCGGCCGGACAGCCGCACGCTGGACGCGTTACCGCTGACCGTCATCTGTCACTTGGTGTGATCGACACCACAATCTGCACGTGCATTCGCCGACTGCAAATGACCGTTCGTCGCATCCAAAAGCCGGTCCGCTCTGGGTAGAAAGTTCTGCCCGACCAGTCACCCCCAATGGATGCCGGATCATCCCAATGCGCAAGTTGCAGCTACTCGCGGTGACTTCGCACCGGGTCCTACCTGCGGTGACGACGGTTCAGGAGGCGACGACCGGCGCCCGCGTCAGCACGACGGCGAACCCGAACGCCAGGCCCATCACCGTCAGCTCGAGCGTCGCCCAGGCGGCGAGCGCCGTCCGGTCGTGCCGGACGATCCGCGGCAGCAGGCGCCAGCGGACGTTGGCGCCCAGCAGCGCGATGACGCCGGTGCAGACGAGCTTCAGGATGAGCAGCTGCCCGTACGGCGTCGTGAAGATGGCCGCCCAGAACCCGATGGTCGGGTTGAGCGAGATCTCGACCAGGCCGTTGAACAGCCCGGTGGCGGCGGAGATGACCAGGCAGAGCGTCGCGAGCTTGGAGAACCGCGGCAGCGCGTGCGCCAGCAGCGTCCGGTTCGCCACGAGGAGCACGGTCATCGCGCCGAGGCCGCCGGTCCAGGCGACGGCGCTCATGACGTGCAGCTCCATCGAGATCATCGTGTAGTCGTGGTAGTTCCAGTTCGACGCGTGGCCGGTGACCGGCAGCGGCAGCAGCGCGAACAGGCCGAGCCCGACGCGGACTTCGGCGGGCACCTTCTCGCCGAACCGCAGCGCCAGCGCACCGATGCCGGCGTGGACGAGCGCGAGCGCGGCGACGATGACGAGCGCCTTCCCGGCACCGACCTCGGCGATGTACTGGCCGAGGTCGGCCGGCGAGAGCGTCGAGGAACCCGGCTTGTACTCCGCGGTCTGCAGGATCAGCGCGACGACCGCGGCCGTGGCCCAGACGAGCGCGGCCGCGACGCCGGCCGGGCGGGCCAGCCGCATGACCGGCTCGGTGAGCTTCGGCCGGTCGTAGCCGACGAGCACGGAAAGCAGCGCGAGCCCGATCGTGGTGACCGCGGCGAGGTCGAGCAGGACCCGGACGACCGGGATGCCGGCCGAGACCACCGCGTCGGGCTGCACCACGCCGGGAACCGGGGTGGTGGCGGTCAGCGCGACACCGATGAGGGCGCCCAGCAGGCCCGCCGTCACGACGCAGAGCAGTGTCGAATAACGGACCTTCGTGGTGGCCTCGGCCTGGGTCATCAGTTCTTCTCTTCGATCTTGCCGCCGGAGCGCAGGGCGACGGTCAGCCCGATCGCCAGCAGCACGACGGCGCCGGCGATCCAGACCCAGATCGGCACCCCGGTCGACGACGACTGCGGTGCCGCCGACGAGGAGCCGCCCGGCGACCTCGCCGCGTCGACGGTCGCCGGCGTGCCGGTGCCCGCGGCCGTCAGGGTGAAGCTGAACTCACCGGTCACCGGGTGGCCGTCCGCGGACAGCACCCGGTAGCCGACGGTGTACTTCCCGGCCGGTCCGAGCGGCCGCAGGGGCGCGCTGATGACGTTGTTCACCACGCCGATCGGTCCCTCGGCCCACTGGCCGCCGCCGGGGCCGGTCACCGCGATCTGGTTGACGTCCGCGCCCTGCACGTACTGGTCGAAGGTCAGGCTGATCTTGGCCGGGCCGGTGGCGACGGACGAGCCGTTCGCCGGGTCCGAGGAGATCAGCACGTTGTGGGCCAGCGCCGGGGTGGCCGTGCCGAGCACGGCCACCGCGGTCAACGCCAGCGCGACGAGCGCCCTGCGCATTTAGCTGTTGCCTCCCGACTTGGCCGTGGCCTTGCGGGCCCGGATGGTCGCGCCGGCCCCGACGCCGAGGCCGATGGCGCCGACGAGCAGGCCGGCCCCGCCGAGCCAGCGCGCCGTGTTGTCGGACGCCGCCGCGGCTTCAGTGTGCTCCCCGGTGGTGGTCGCCGTGTTCGCGGCCATTCCGTGTTCGTCGCCCTCCGACTTCGCGGCCAGCTTGACGGCCGGTGCCGGGTGTTCCGGCTCCTCGCCGTTCGCCGGGGTCGGCTGGTTCCAGTCGACGACCTTGCCGTCGCTGTAGGTCTGGTGGGCCGGGAACTCGACCTGGTCCACGTTGGTCGGCAGGGGGCCGAAGGAGACCGAGAACTCCTGGTAGTCGGTGGCCTTGAGCTCGCTGCCCGCCTGCGCGGTCCAGGTCACCGCGGTGACGGCTTCGGTGATCTGCGTCCCGTTGTCCTTGGTGATCGGGGCGGGCAGCTTCGACTTCGTCACCTGGGCGGTCCAGCCGGGAACCGGCTTGGTCCGGACCGAGCCGATGCCGTAGTCCGCCTTGAAGTCGACGGTGACCTTCGTGGTGGTGACGGGGTCCTTTTCCTCGCTGGGCACGCGGAAGACGATCGCCGCGTAGCCGCCCTTCGTGGGCTGCGGGCCGTAGACGTTGGCCGTGACGTGGGCGGACGCGACGCCGGTGCCGAGGAGACCGGCGACGCCGATGGTGGCGGCGAGGAAACCGGCGCGCTTGAAGACGTGCTGGGACATGGGTTCACTCCTGATGAACGCAAGAAAGGGACGGCGCGGTCCGGGGACCGGCCGGTGCGGGGACGAGCTGGGGTTCAGGAGTGCGCGGGCGGCCCACGCCGCCCGCGGATCCGGCGCAGGTCGACGCCGACGAGGTGGTCCGGGCCGGTCACGCGGGCCGGGACGAGCGCGGGCGCCGCGGACGGCACCCGCAGCGGGGTGAGCAGCCGCGGCAGGATCGCGCGCAGCACGGCCAGCACCGTGAGGAGCATCGAGTCCGCGCGGGCGAGCAGCAGTGCGGTGAGCACGGTCGCGATCGCGTGCGCGGCGATCATGCCGAGCCCGGTGGGCCCGGGCGTCGCGTACACGTCGTGGTGGCCGGCGAGCGTGGTGAGCAGCAGGTGCATCACCAGCTGGGCGGCCCCCAGCAGGGCGATCGTGGCGACGGGGCCGCGTGCCTTGCGAGCGAGCGCGGCCGCCGTCCAGCCGAACAGGCCGGTGAGCAGGACGGTCATCGCCGGATCCGGCAGACCGCCGTCGGCGACCCGGTGCGCGGTTACCGAAAGTGTCCCGGCGCTCACGGCGAGCAATGTGCCACGGGTAGCTCCGAGCACGGCGGGTCGCCGTGCCGGATCGCTCATGAGGAGCAGCCTAAGGGACCTGTTCCGTCGTGAGCGTGTGATCCCGTGAACTGAGCACACACCGAGTTCACGGCCCGCGCCACGCGCTGGTTCAGGCAATTTGTTGCCGATCTCCGGCCGGTAGGCCACGGTGGGCCGAAGACCGGGGTTTGGACCGGTCTTGCCGTGGGTACTGAGCCGTCGGTCAGGAACTAGCCCGTTCGGGTGAAGGCCGGCGCGAAGGGCGGGAGAGCGGACACGGATGAACCTCTTCGACTACATCTCCGACCGGGCGAGCAAGCTGTGGCTGGAGGCCTACCTGCACACCAGCATGGTGGTGCAGTGCACGATCATCGCCGCGGTCCTCGGCGTGCTGATCGGGGTCGCGGTGTACCGCAGCCCGATCGGTTCGGCGGTGGCCACGGCGCTGGCGAGCACGATCCTGACGGTTCCGTCGTTCGCCCTCCTGGGCCTGCTGATCCCCATCTCGGGGCTCGGTCCGACGACCGCCGTGATCGCGCTGGTGCTCTACGGCCTGCTGCCGATCGTCCGGAACACCATCGTCGGGCTCGACGGCGTCGACCCGGCGATCACCGACGCCGCCCGGGGCATCGGGATGAGCCGCTTCGGCGTGCTCACCCGGGTCGAGCTGCGGCTGGCCTGGCCGGCGATCCTCACCGGCATGCGGGTGGCCACCCAGATGCTGATGGGCATCGCCGTGATCGCCGCCTACGCGAAGGGGCCCGGCTTCGGCGCCGAGGTCTTCTCCGGGCTCACGAACGCGGGGAGCACGAACTCCCTCAACCAAGCCGTCGCCGGCACGGTCGGGGTGGTCATCCTCGCTCTGCTGCTCGACGGCGTCTACGTCCTGATCAAGCGCTTCACCATCTCTAGGGGTGTCCGTGGCTGAGAACGAGGAAGTCTCCGGCGTCGAAATCGAGCTGGAGAACGTGACCAAGCGGTACCCCGGCACCCGCACCCCGGCGGTCGACGACTTCTCGATGGTCGTGCCCGCCGGCAAGATCGTCGTCTTCGTCGGCCCGTCCGGCTGCGGCAAGACGACCACCATGCGGATGATCAACCGGCTGATCGAGCCGACGTCCGGCCGGATCACCATCGGCGGCGAGGACGCGCTGAAGCTCGACGTCGACACCTTGCGCCGGCGCATCGGCTACGCCATCCAGCAGGCCGGGCTGTTCCCGCACTTCACCGTCGCGCAGAACATCGCGGTGGTGCCGGGCCTGCTCGGCTGGGACAAGAAGAAGGTCAACGACCGGGTCGAGGAGATGATGGACCTGGTCGGACTGGACCCGGCCGACTTCCGCGACCGCTTCCCGCGCCAGCTGTCCGGCGGGCAGCAGCAGCGCGTCGGCGTGGCCCGGGCGCTCGCCGCGGACCCGCCGGTGCTGCTGATGGACGAGCCGTTCGGCGCGGTCGACCCGATCACCCGCGGCAACCTGCAGGACGAGCTGCTGCGCCTGCAGGGCGAACTGAAGAAGACGATCGTGTTCGTCACGCACGACTTCGACGAGGCCGTGAAGCTGGGCGACAAGATCGCGGTGCTCGGCAACCAGTCGACGATCCTGCAGTACGACACCCCGGAAGCGATCCTGGCGAACCCGGCGGACGACACGGTCGCGGGCTTCGTGGGCGCGGGCGCGTCGCTGAAGCAGCTGACGTTGCTGCGTGTCCGCGACGTCGAGCTCCAGCAGGACGCGCTCACCGTGACCGTCGACGAGTCGCCCGCGTCGGTGCGCGAGAAGCTCGACAAGTCGCGCCGGCACTTCGCGCTCGTGCTGGACGCGCGCCGCCGTCCGACGCGGTGGGTGCACGCGCGCGAACTCACGTCGGCGTCCTCGCTGGCCAACCTCGGCAAGCCGCTGCGCGACGTGGTCAGCCTGCAGTCGACGCTGCAGGACGCGCTCGAGGCGATGCTCGCCGAGGGCGGTTCGGTGCCGGTGACCGGCGCGCGCGGCGAGTACGCGGGCACCATCCAGCTGGACACCGTGATCGCGACCATCCAGCAGCTGCGCGACGAGCACACGAACGGTGAAGAGGTGTCCGCATGACGACGGCCGCCGTCGACACCGGCTTCAGCACCGAGTCCGGCTCGAAACGCGCGGAACGCGTCCGGCTGTTCGCCCAGCCGATCGCGGTGCTGGTGATCGTCGCGGTGACGCTGGTCGCCGTGTTCTCCAGCGGCCTGAACGCGACGGAGAAGGAGACGCTCAACGCGCCGACCTTGTTCACGGCGTTGTGGGACCACCTGCTGATGACGCTCGTGGTGACGGCGATCGTCGTGCTGGTCGCGGTGCCGCTCGGGATCCTGGTGACGCGGCCGTGGGCGCGCTTCCTGGCGCCGATCTTCCTGGCCGTCGCGAACATCGGCCAGGCCGCGCCCGCGCTGGGCGTGCTGGTGCTGTGGTTCATCATCACCGGCGCGACCGGCGGGATCTGGGTGGCCGCGCTGCCGCTGGCGTTCTACTCGCTGCTGCCGGTGCTGCGGAACACGATGGTCGGCATCCAGCAGGTCGACCCGGCCCTGATCGACGCCGGCCGCGGCATCGGGATGTCGGCGGGCGCGGTGCTCTGGCGCGTCGAACTGCCGCTCGCCGTCCCGCTGATCCTGGCCGGCCTGCGCACGTCGCTGGTGCTGGCGGTCGGCACGGCGACGTTCGGCATGTTCGTCAACGCCGGCGGCTTCGGGCTCCTCATCGACACCGGCTACAAGCTGAACCTGACCCCGGTGCTGGTGACCGGCTCGGTGCTGGCCGTCGCGCTGGCGCTGCTGGTCGACTGGCTGGGCGCGGTCGCCGAACAGTTCTTCGGACCGAAGGGGCTGCGATGAAACTCCGGAGGCTGTTCGCGGTGGCGCTGCTGGGCGTGACGCTGTCGTCCTGCGGGCTGACGATCAACCAGGCGGTGCCGTACGACATCAAGCCGGGCTCGATCCAGCCGATCCCGGCCCTGCAGGGGGTGAAGGTGACGGTGGGGTCCAAGGACTTCACCGAAAACATCATCCTGGCGTACATGGCCGAGATGGCGTTGACGGCCGCGGGCGCGGACGTCGTGGACCTCTCGGACATCAAGGGGTCGAACTCGTCGCGCCAGGCGCTGCTGTCCGGCCAGACGGACGTGACGTGGGAGTACACCGGCACGGGCTGGATCAACTACCAGGGCAACGAGCTCCCGGTCCCGGGCGGCGAAAAGGCCCAGTACGAGGCGACGGCCAAGGCGGACGAGGAGAAGTTCGGCGTCACGTGGCTGAACTACTCGCCCCTGAACGACCAGTACGCGTTCGCGGTGACGGAGGCGTACGGCGCCGCCAACAACTTGAAGACGACGTCCGACCTGGCGGCCTTCATCAAGCAGAAGCCGGACCAGGCGGTGTTCTGCCTGGAGACGGAGTTCACCAGCCGCCAGGACGGCTTCCCGGCCGCGGTCAAGGCGTACGGCTTCCAGAACCCGACGGTGAAGAACTTCGGCATCGGCACGATCTATTCGGCGGTGGCGAGCGGAACCTGCCCGGTCGGCGAGGTCTTCACCACGGACGGCCGCATTTCGGGGCTGAACCTGCGGGTGCTGGAGGACGACAAGAAAGCGTTCCCCCAGTACAACGCGGTGGCGACGCTGCGCACGGAGTGGCTGAAGCAGCACCCGGAGGTCCGCGGCCCCCTGGAGAAGGTCAGCGCGGCGATCGACAACGAGCAGATGATCGAGCTCTGCAAGCAGGTCGACGTCGACGGCAAGGACGCGGGCAAGGTCGCCCACGACTGGATGGTCAAGAAGGGCTTCGTTCAGTAGCCCGCGGGGGCGCCCCCCGTTCTCGACACTACCGGCCGGCACCGACAGTTTCGCGGTGCCGGCCGGTGCCGTCAGATCCCCAGCCGGTGCAGCAGCTGTTCCGGCTCGCTCTCGTTGGCCCACCACCCCGAAGCCGCGATTGTCACTACGGACGGT
>NZ_MUMI01000233.1 GCF_002155975.1 Amycolatopsis kentuckyensis | reverse complement strand
GCCGCCCGCCGTGTCCGACGAGTACTCCAGCAGCCGCTTGACCGGCGCGGACTCCTCCGGCTCCATCAGCTCCAGCAGCCGGCTCTGGTCGGCCGGCGCGAGCTCGGCCAGCAGGTCGGCCGCGTCGTCGGGGTTCATCGCCTCGAGGACGTCGGCCGCGCGCTCCTCGGCCAGGTAGGCCAGCAGTTCCTTCTGGTCGTCGTCCGGCAGTTCCTCGATGACGTCGGCGAGGCGCTCGTCGTCCATCGCGTCGGCGACCTCGTGCCGCCGCTTGAGCGGCAGGTCGCGCACGGTCGCGGCGATGTCGGCCGGGCGCATGGTGTCGAACAGCATGAGCAGCTGCCCGGCGCCCTGGGGCTGGCCGGTGAGGTCGGTGAGCCCCAGCCCGGCCACCTCCGACCAGGGCAGCACCTGCATGGTCGCGCGGCGGCGGCCCAGGCCCACGCGCCGTTCGCGGATGGCGAGCTTCGCCAGCACCCAGTCGCGGGTGCGGGTCGGCTCCATCCCGGCGTCGACGACGGTGATCCGGGTGTCCGAGCCGGCCAGCGTGGCGTGCGCGTCGAGCAGCTGGCCGAGCACCAGGACCTCGTTGGGGCGCTGGTTGAATTGGCGCATGTTGACCGAGCCGGTGGCGAGCGTCACGGCGGACGGCTCGATCGAGGTGACCCGCAGCATCGGGACGAAGACGCGCCGGCGGGTGCTCAGTTCGACGACCAGGCCGAGGATCCGCGGCGGCTGCGCGTCCAGGCGCAGCCCGGCGACCAGGTCGCGAACCCGGCCGATCGACTCGCCGTCGGGGCCGAAAACCGGCAACCCGGACAGCTGAGCTGCGAAAACCCTGTTGACCCCGGCCATGGCACCGACACTATCGGCTGGCTGCCCACGGGGCGATTTCCGCCACTGTGACGAAGGCCGGGTCGTCGCTGTCTTCGCCGGACTCGGTGAGCTCCTCGACCAGCCAGATCCAGTTCTGCACGGCCCGCACGAGCGTCCAGGCCCGCGCCTTCTCGGCGTCCAGCTCGTGCGAAGCGACGATCAGCGCGAACCGTTCGTCCAGTGTGGACTCGGTGAACCGGTTCCAGAACAGCGGGATGACACCCCACTCGAGGTCGCCGGCGAGCGGCTTGGGGTCGATCACCAGCCACGGCTCGCGGGTACCGGCCAGGACGTTCTCGAAGTGCAGGTCCTCGTTCACCAGCAATTCACCCGCCGACGGCCCGAGCTCGCGGCAGATCGCGACGGCGGCGTCGACCAGCCGCTTCTCGAACGGCTCGCCGAGTTCGGCCCAGCGGCGGGGGAGTTCTTCGGCCAACCGCGCCGCCTCGGACCGCAGCCGTCGCCGCACGGACGCCGGTGCGGGGACGGCCAACCGCTGCGCCAGGCCGCCGATGAGCGGGATCGCCGAACGCAGCGGGAGGTCGTCGAGGGTGCGGCCGGCGTCGAGCCGTTCGAGCAGCAGGACGCCGTCGTCCGGCGCGGAATCCAGCAGCAGCACCGCACCCCGGCCGGCCCATGTGGACAGTGCGAGCGGCTCGTCGGCGGACTCCTCGTCGCGCCAGCCCAGCTTCAGCACCACCGGCGTGCCGTCGCGCAGGCGCGCGGGCTGCACCACGCCGACGTAGCCGTGCATCGCCTCGCCCTCGAACGTCAGGCTCCACTTCCGGGCGTACTCCGCGGCGAGCTCCGGCAGGGCGGCCAGCCACGCGACGGCGCCGTCGCCGAGCACCCGGGGCGCGCGGGCGGCGAACAGCGGCGGGACGCGGAGCTCGGTCACCGCTCCAGCCTGGCAGCCGCGTCTAGCGCATTTCGTCGGCTCCCCGGCGGGCGTACGCTGGGCTTTCAAGGGGAAACGCAACCCCGGGAGCAGCCATGGTGGTGGAGATCCTCAGCGCCGTCGTCCTCGCGGGCGGAGTCTGGCTCGCGTCGAGCGTGCGTGTCGTGAAGCAGTACGAACGCGGGCTCATCTACCGGTTCGGGCGGGTGCGGTCCCGCGTCCGCGAACCCGGGCTGGCGGTGCTCGTGCCGTTCGCGGACCGGCTCCAGAAGGTCAACATGCAGATCGTGACCATGCCGATCCCGGCCCAGGACGGCATCACGCGCGACAACGTCACGGTCCGGGTCGACGCGGTCGTCTACTTCAAGGTGATCGACCCGGTCGTCGCGGCGGTCAACGTGCAGGACTACCGGTCGGCGGTCGGCCAGGTCGCGCAGACGTCGCTGCGCTCGATCATCGGCAAGAGCGAGCTCGACGACCTGCTGTCCAACCGTGAGCGCCTCAACGAGGGCCTGGAGCTGATGATCGACAGCCCGGCGCTGGACTGGGGCATCCACATCGACCGCGTGGAGATCAAGGACGTCGCGCTGCCGGAGGCGATGAAGCGTTCGATGTCGCGGCAGGCCGAGGCGGAGCGGGAACGGCGCGCGCGCGTCATCTCCGCCGACGGTGAGCTGCAGGCGTCGCACAAGCTCGCGGCGGCCGCGGCGACGATGGCCGACACCCCGTCGGCGCTGCAGCTGCGGCTGCTGGAGACCGTGGTGCAGGTGTCGTCGGAGAAGAACTCGACGCTGGTCCTGCCGTTCCCGGTGGAGTTGCTGCGGTTCCTCGACGCGCAGACGCCGAAGCCGGCCGCCCCGGCCCCGAAAGCCGAACCCGAGCCCGAGCCGGAACTGGGCGATGCGAAGCCGGAGGTGAACGGCCACGCGACGCCGTCGCCGCGCAGCCCCGGCGACGCGGTGCTGCCGGCCGCGGACTAGTTCAGGTCGCCCCTCGTGCCCAGGATGATCAGGGTGGTGAAGAACCCGGCCCAGAGCGCGAGCACGACGTAGCCGACGATCACGGCGGCCGTGGCCAGCCCGCGGCCGCCCGCTTCGCCGCGGTTGGTCTTGCTCAGCGCGATGTGGCCCATCACGAGCCCGGCGATGGCGGTGACGCCGGAGCAGAAGCCGAGGATCGAGCACACGAGGGCGCCGATGGCCAGCGCGTTGTCCTGCCCGCGCGGAGCCGCGTACGGCTGCGCGTACGGCGCGGGCTGTCCGTACGGCGCCGACGCCGCGTACGGCTGCCCGTAGGCCGGCGGGTACGGCTGCTGCTGGTAGGCCGGCGGGACCGGCTGCCCCGGCGGCGCGAACGGCGTGCCGGGGATGTACGCCGCCGGGGTCTCGTACGCCCCGGCCGGCAGCCCGCCGGGCTGCTCCGCGGCGACGGTCGCATCCGCGGGGGCGTCGGCCGCCGGAACCTCGGCGGCGGGGGCCTCGGCCGCCTCGGTGGCGGCCGGGGCCTCGGCCGTGGTGTCGTCCGGCGTCACCGCGGCGATCGTGGCGTCGGGCGACGGCGGGTCGTAGTTCTCCGGCTCGTACGGCGGCGGGTCCGCCGGCGGCGGCGGGTCGTACGCGCCGGCCGGGTCGGCCGCCGGACGGTCCTTCTCGCCGGACGGGTCGGTCATCAGGGGTCCCCTCGGTACGGGCCGGGCAACGGCTGGGTGCTCAGCGGAAGGCGCCGAGCGAAACGAGCAGGGCCGCCAGGCCGATGCTCAGCACGATGCCGGAGTAGCCGACGATGATCGCCGCCAGTGCGACCCCCTGGCCCTCGGCCTCACCGCGTTTGGCCTTGCCGAGGGCGATGTGGCCCATGATGATGCCCGCGATGGTCACGAGCACGCACAGGAAGATGCCGGCGATCGAGCAGACCAGCGCCCCGACCGCCAGCCCCGATCCCTCTCGCGGCTGGCCCGGCATCCCGGGATAGCCCGGGGTCGGCGGGTACTGCGGGTAGCCGCCGCTCGGGTACTGCTGGCCGTAACCGGGCTGCTGGTAACCGCCCGAGGGCGGCTGCTGCTGGCCGTACGGGTTGTTCGGGTCTTGCGGATAAGTCATGATCTCTCCCCTCCTCGCGGCACTTTACGGGGCCGGACCCGTCGAGCGTGAGCGCCCTCATAGCAGCGTTGCAGCTTTGGAGTCATACTCACCGGTAACCCAGCGCCGGGAGCGGCGTCCTACTCCGGAAAGGGAGCCGTGATGGCCCGTCTCGCCCAGACCGCCGGCCTGACCGACGTGCAGTCGGAGATCCTGGCCACCGTCCGCCAGTTCGTGGACAAGGAGGTCATCCCGCACGCGCAGGAGCTCGAGCACGCCGACACCTACCCCGCCGACATCGTCGCGGGCATGAAGGAGATGGGCCTGTTCGGGATCACCATCCCGGAGTCGTACGGCGGGCTCGGCGAGTCGCTGCTGACCTACGCGCTGGTCGTCGAGGAGATCGCGCGCGGCTGGATGAGCGTGTCCGGCGTGATCAACACCCACTTCATCGTGGCGCACATGATCTCCCGCCACGGCACCGAGGCGCAGAAGCAGCACTTCCTGCCGCGGATGGCGACCGGCGAGGTCCGCGGCTCCTTCTCGATGTCGGAGCCCGACCTCGGTTCGGACGTCGCCGCGATCAAGACCAAGGCGAAGAGGACCGACGACGGCTACGTCATCGACGGCTCGAAGATGTGGCTGACGAACGGTGGCTCGTCCAACCTGATCGCGCTGCTGGTGAAGACCGACGAAGGCGCGGAGAAGCCCCACCAGAACCTGACCACGTTCCTGGTCGAGAAGCCGGAGGGCTTCGGCGAGGTGGCGCCCGGGCTGACCATCCCCGGCAAGATCGACAAGATGGGCTACAAGGGCGTCGACACGACCGAAGCGGTCTTCGACGGCTACCGGATCGGCGCCGACATGGTCCTCGGCGAAGCGCCGGGCAAGGGCTTCGCGTACATGATGGACGGTGTCGAGGTCGGCCGCGTCAACGTCGCGGCGCGCGCCTGCGGCATCGCGATCCGGGCGTTCGAGCTCGCGGTGGAGTACGCCCAGCAGCGCAAGACGTTCGGCAAGGCGATCGCCGAGCACCAGGCCGTCGCGTTCAAGCTGGCCGAGATGGCGACCAAGGTCGAGGCGGCGCACCTGATGATGGTGAACGCGGCCCGGCTCAAGGACTCCGGCGCGCGCAACGACGTCGAGGCCGGCATGGCGAAGCTGATCGCGTCCGAGTACTGCGCGGAGGTCACGCAGGACGCGTTCCGCATCCACGGCGGTTACGGGTACTCCAAGGAGTACGAGATCGAGCGGCTGATGCGCGAGGCGCCGTTCCTGCTCATCGGCGAGGGCACCAGCGAGATCCAGAAGACGATCATCAGCCGCGGCCTGCTGCGGGAGTACAAGTCCCGCTCCTGACACGCAGCGACTTGTCGCTGTGTCGACAAACGGCCGTCGGGCCTTTCGGGGTAAGCGGCTCGCACGGTCCGGGCGTTCTTGACAAGATGGACGCCCGGACAACGAGTGCGCAGGTGATGATGGTGAGTAGTCCCTTTGGCGGGGGGCGGGCGCCCGGTGGCCTGCCGCGGCTGCCGACCCCGCCGACCGGCTGGCCGATCGGGTCGTACGCGACCTACGGCGAGGCGCAGAAGGCAGTCGACTTCCTCGCCGACAGCGAGTTCGCCGTCGGCGACGTCACGATCGTCGGGGTCGACCTGATGCTCGTCGAGCGCGTGATCGGCAAGCTCAGCTGGGGCCGCGTGCTCGGCACCGGCGCGGTCTCCGGGGCGTGGTTCGGCCTGTTCGCGGGGCTGCTGCTCGGGTTGTTCGTCAACCAGGGCTTCGCGCTGCAGGTGCTCACCGGCCTGGTGCTGGGAGTGCTGTCCGGGCTGATGTTCGCCGCGATCGGGTACAGCATGTCGCGCGGCCGCCGGGACTTCTCCTCGGCGAGCCAGCTCGTCGCGGGCCGCTACGACGTCCTGTGCCAGCCCCGCTCCGCGGAACAGGGCCGGGAACTGCTCGCCAAGCTGGCCCTCAAGCCGCCGTCCGCGAACCCCTGAAAAACCCCAGTCTTACCAGGGGAAAATCACGATTCGACGCGCGGTGCGCTGAATCGTTACCGATACTGCTTGCGGGGTGTGATCGCCCGGCATAAGTTGGCCGACACCAGTCGGGCGGCCTCGCCCCACAGCGCGGCGGCCCGAGCACTAGCACGTCGGGGTGCTGGCGCGGTTTCGCCTCATCGCGTCGCGGTGCCCACCGGGTACCGCGGTAACCGGCGTGCACGCGGGTGAGGAGGCCTTATGGGGAAGAGGATCGGCGCGGGCAAACGAGGACGTTCGCCCGGCCGCACCGCCGTCCTGCTGGGGGCAGGGGCATTGGTGACCGGCATGCTCGCCGGTTGCGCGACGAGTTCCGGGCTCAAGATCAACATCTACATGTCGCCCGAGGACAATTTCCAGAAAGTGGTCGACGGCTGCAACCAGAAGGCGGCCGGCAAGTACGAGATCGTCTACAACAAGCTCCCGCGCGGAGCGGACGACCAGCGGCTGCAGATGGCGCGCCGGCTGGCCGCGGGTGACACTGCGATGGACATCCTGGGCCTCGACGTCACGTGGGTTTCGGAATTCGCCGAAGCCGGCTGGGCCGAGGAATGGACCGGCGAGAACAAGGCGCAGGCGTCCGAAGGTGTCCTGCAGGGACCGCTGGACACCGCGACCCACAACGGGAAGCTGTACGCGGCCACGAAGAACACCAACGTGCAGCTGCTCTGGTACGACGACCGGGTGACGCCGAAGCCGCCGGCGACCTGGGACGAGATGATGCAGGAGGCCCAGCGGCTCAAGGAGCAGGGCAAGCCCCACGAGATCGTGTTCACCGGCGCGCAGTACGAAGGCCTGGTGGTCTTCTACAACACGCTGGTCGCGTCGATGGGCGGGCACATCCTGTCCGACGACGGCAAGTCCGTCGTGATGGACGAAGGCGCCGTGAAGGCGCTGGAACTGCTCAAGAAGGTCTCGACCTCGGGGCTCACCGACCCGTCGCTGAGCAACATGAAGGAAGACGACATCCGGCAGGCCTTCCAGCGCGGCCAGGCCGCGTTCCAGCTCAACTGGCCGTACGTCTACGCCGCCTACGCCAAGGACAAGAAGGCGGACCTGCCGCACTTCAAGTGGGCGGTCTACCCGGAGGCCCAGGCCGGCATGCCCGCCCGGACCACCATCGGCGGGTTCGACCTGGCCGTGAGCACCTATTCGCAGCACAAGCCGGAGGCCTTCGAGGCGGCGCTGTGCCTGCGCAGCCCGGAAAGCCAGAAGATCTCGGCGATCAACGACGGCGTGCCGCCGAGCATCGAATCCGTGTACCACAACGATGTCCCGCTCGACCCGGGCAAGCCGGCTTCGGCCGACAACCCGAACATGGCGACCCAGTACCCGATGCGCGACGCGATCCTCGCCGCGCTCAAGACCGCCGCGGTGCGCCCGCTGACCCCGGCGTACCAGAACGCTTCGACGGTCATCTCGAAGGTCCTTTCGCCGCCGTCGGACATCGACCCGCAGGCCACCGCGGCCAAGCTGCGCGAGCAGCTCGGTGACGCGCTCCAGTCGAAGGGAGTGATCCCGTGACCGTCCAGGACTCGACCCCGGCCGAGACCGCCGGGGCCACGGTCGCCGGCGAGGCGACGACCCGCAAGAAGGGCAAACCCGTTCTTTCCGAAGGGAAGAAGGCCGAGCGGCGGCTCGGGCTGTGGCTGTGCGCGCCCGCGTTCATCGTGATGATCGCGGTCACCGGCTACCCGATCCTCTACTCGATCTGGCTGTCGCTGCAGCGGTACGACCTGCGGTTCCCGGCGCAGCAGCAGTTCGTCGGCTTCGACAACTACGGTGCGGTGCTGTCCAATTCGTACTGGTGGACCGCGTTCGGCACCACGATGTTCCTGACCGTCGTTTCGGTGGCGATCGAGTTCGTCCTCGGCATGGCGCTGGCGCTGGTGATGCACCGGACGCTCGTCGGCCGCGGCCTGGTCCGCACCGTCGCGCTGATCCCGTACGGCATCGTCACGGTCGTCGCGGCGTTCTCGTGGTACTACGCGTGGACGCCGAAGACCGGCTACCTGGCGAACATGCTCGCCTCCGACGCGGCCCCGCTGACCGACCAGTGGCCGTCGCTGTTCATCATCATCGGCGCCGAGGTGTGGAAGACCACGCCGTTCATGGCGCTGCTGCTGATGGCCGGCCTGGCGCTGGTGCCGGACGACCTGCTCAAGGCCGCGTCGATGGACGGCGCGACCGCGTGGCAGCGGTTCACGAAGGTGATGCTGCCGGTGATGAAGCCGGCGATCCTGGTGGCGCTGCTGTTCCGCACGCTGGACGCGTTCCGCATCTTCGACAACATCTACGTCCTCACCAACGGCGCGCAGGACACCGGGTCGGTGTCCATGCAGACCTACAACAACCTGGTCAAGGGCCTCAACCTGGGCATCGGGTCGACGATGGCGGTGCTGATCTTCATCACGGTGGCGATCATCGCGTTCATCTTCATCAAGGTGTTCGGCACGGCCGCACCGGGTTCGGACAACGGGGGTAAGCGCTGATGGCGATGGGAACCGTCACGACGGGCCGCAAGGTCAGGTGGGGCCTCGTCGACATCCTCGTGCTGGTGTTCGCGCTGGTCCCGGTGCTCTGGGTCGTTTCGCTGTCGTTCAAGACCAAGGACACGCTGACCGACGGGTCGTTCATCCCGCAGTCGTGGACCTGGCAGAACTACGCGGACATCTTCCAGACGTCGGAATTCCTGCTGGCGCTGGTCAACTCGATCGGCATCGCGATCATCTCGACCGTGATCGCGGTGGTGCTGGGCACGATGGCCGCGTACGCGATCGCCCGGCTGGACTTCCCCGGCAAGCAGCTGCTGGTCGGGCTGTCACTGCTGATCGCGATGTTCCCGCAGGTGTCGCTGGTGACGCCGCTGTTCAACATCGAGCGGAACCTCGGGCTGTTCGACACGTGGCCGGGGCTGATCCTGCCCTACATCACGTTCGCGCTGCCGCTGTCGATCTACACGCTGTCGGCGTTCTTCCGGGAAATCCCGTGGGAGCTGGAAAAGGCGGCGAAGATGGACGGCGCGACGCCGGCGCAGGCGTTCCGCCGGGTGATCGCGCCGCTGGCCGCGCCGGGCGTGTTCACCACGGCGATCCTGGTGTTCATCTTCTGCTGGAACGACTTCCTGTTCGCCATCTCGCTGACGTCGACCACGGCGTCGCGCACGGTGCCGGCGGCGCTGTCGTTCTTCACCGGGTCCTCGCAGTTCGAGGACCCGACCGGGCAGGTGAGCGCGGCCGCGGTCGTGATCACCATCCCGATCATTGTGTTCGTGTTGTTCTTCCAGCGTCGCATCGTGGCGGGGCTGACCTCCGGTGCGGTGAAGGGGTAGCGCTATGGCAGAGATCGTGCTCGACAAGGTGTCGAAGAAGTACCCCGACGGCGCCCTCGCCGTGTCCGAAGTGGACATCACCATCGCCGACGGCGAGTTCATCATCCTGGTCGGCCCGTCCGGCTGCGGGAAGTCGACGACGCTGAACATGGTGGCCGGCCTGGAGGACATCTCCTCCGGGGAGCTGCGCATCGACGGCAAGCGCGTCAACGAGAAGGCCCCGAAGGACCGGGACATCGCGATGGTGTTCCAGTCCTACGCGCTCTACCCGCACATGAGCGTCCGGGAGAACATGGCCTTCCCGCTGCGGCTGGCGAAGGTGGACGACAAGACCGTGCGGGCGAAGGTGGAGGAGGCGGCGACGATCCTCGACCTGACCGCGCACCTGGACCGCAAGCCGGCCAACCTCTCCGGTGGCCAGCGCCAGCGCGTCGCGATGGGCCGGGCGATCGTCCGCAACCCGAAGGCGTTCCTGATGGACGAGCCGCTGTCCAACCTGGACGCCAAGCTGCGCGGCCAGATGCGGACGTCGGTGTCGAAGATCCAGAAGCAGCTCGGCACGACGACGCTGTACGTGACGCACGACCAGACCGAGGCCATGACCCTGGGCGACCGGGTCGTGGTGCTGCGGGCCGGGTACGTGCAGCAGATCGGCTCGCCGCAGTTCCTCTACGACAACCCGGCGAACCTGTTCGTGGCCGGGTTCATCGGCTCGCCGTCGATGAACTTCGTCCCGGCGACGCTGGAGAACAACGAACTGCGGAGTGCGCTCGGCACGACGCCGCTGACCGACCGCGTCCGGCAGCTGGTGGAGCGGGCGAACGCGCCCCGCGACGTCATCGTCGGCATCCGGCCGGAGCACTTCGAGGACGCGGCGCTGGTCGAGGCCGGGCAGAAGACGGGCGGCGGCACGTTCACCGCGCACATCGACGTGCTCGAGTCGATGGGTTCGGAGAAGTTCGCCCACTTCACGCTGGAAGGCGAAGTCGCCACCGCCGCGGAGCTGGCGGAACTGGCCGCGGACAGCGGTTCGTCCGACGTCCCGGGCGCGGAGTCCCAGATCGTGGCCAGGTTGTCGGCCGAGTCGTCGGCGGCGGAGAACGCCGACCTCGAAGTCTGGTACGACGCGGACAAGATCAAGCTGTTCGACCCGTCGAACGGCAAGAACCTCACCTACGAGGACTAGGTCCGCCGTGCGGGGTGGGGCGGGTTCCGGCCCGCCCCACCCCGCACGTCCGGTCAGGGCGTGGGCAGGCGGGGGAGGATCGAGTTCGCCGCGCCGCGGGCCAGGGCGCAGGTGCCGTCGCCGGCCGTGCCCGCCGTCTCGACCACGCTGATCTCCGCCAGTTCGCGGCGCCCCGGCAGGCCCGGGGCCGGCTGGGTCGTGTCGACCAGGCAGAACGCGCCGGCCAGCCGGACGCGGGCGTCGCGGCCGCCGAGTTTCTCCGCCGGGCCGTCCGGTTCCGTCGTCTCCACCGTCAGCTTGAAGCTCACCTTGCCGCGGATGCAGCTGTGCCCGGACAGGCCGGTCGTCGGCTGGCTGTTCGGGCCGGCGGCGGCGTCGAGGTCGTGGTTGTCGAGCGGGACGCACGGTGCCACCCGGCCCCACGAGCCGTCCGGGAAGCTCAGCCGCCCGACCTTGTGCGCGGTGATCGCGGTCAGCGCCGAGCCGACGGCCGCGTCCGCGACGCCGCAGCGGGCCTCCTGGTCGCCGGTGCCGTCGGTGACCGACAGGTCGAGCCGGTTGCCGTCGGCGAAGGTGATGGCGCGGGTGCAGGCGCTGCGGTCGTTGAACATCGACTGCTGGACCGCGACACCGTCGGGCACCGGGCCGGGGTAGCCCTCGTACGGCTTGATGTTCGGGTCGGAGTCGAAGGCGAGCGGCCCGACGAGGATCGTGCGCGGACCGGCCTGGGCGCGGCAGCTTTCGAACGTCGGGACGGCGGCCGTCACGTCGGGCACGCTCAGCAGGCTGCAGAAGTCGATGCTGCCGAAGTCACCGAGCGCGGCGGCCGCGGTCAGCGGCGTGGGCCCGGGATCCGGCTCGGGCGCGGCCTGCGTGGTGGCGCAGCCCCCGGCGAGGAGGGCGCAGAGCATCGCGACGGCCAAGCTTTTCGGACGCGGGTACACGGGGTGCAAGTATCACCACATCGCGCGGAAAAAGCAGCCCTGACGGGGACATCTCTCAAACTTTTCCGGGCCGCCGGGTACGAACGGGCAGCTCAGGCGGTTTCCGGTGCACGCAAGGCCGTTTCCCCGGTCATCTGAACGATTTTCGGATTTGCCGTCCCCTAAGGGAGCGATCCATCCCGCGAGCGATGCGCGAACGGGTACTCCGGTGGTGAAGTGGAGGTATCGGAACTTCGAGGAAAGGGAAGACGATGAGCGCACCGGTCACCCGACGGCTGTCCCGTCCGCGCCACGGCCGCATGATCGGCGGCGTCTGCGCGGGCCTGGCCCAGCGGTACGGCATGAAGCCCGGCACCGTGCGGCTGCTGGCCGTGCTGTCCTGCTTGCTGCCCGGGCCGCAGTTCGTGGCCTACATCATCATGTGGGCGGTCATCCCGTCCGAGTAGACCCGTTGCCCCGCAGGGGAAAGATCGTTTCGCGGCGCCGGTGATCCGAAGGGTCACCGGCGCGTTGCCGCGTGGCTGCGGCGTCAGGGGCGCCAGCAGGACATCGCTTCGTCGACCTCGTCGACGTCGAGCGGCGGGCGGGGCAGCTTCGACGGCTTGCCGGGCTGCGCGCGCAGGCCGTCGAGGAGCATGGCGAGGCAGCGGCGCCACAGGTCCGGCTCCACCGCCGACGTGAACTCGATCACCGAGCCGATCATCATGTGCAGCATCGGGATGTCCGTCGGGGCGAAGTCGGCGCGCAGGCCGCCCGCCTCCTTGGCCCGCTCCACGAGCTGTGTGATCAACGGCACCAGCCGGGCTTTTTCTTCGGCCACGTGCTCGTGGCCGAACTTGTTCGACAGCATGATCTCGCGCAGCCCGCGGTCGCCCGAGTGGAGTTCGATCGACTTCCAGGTGAAGTCGACGAACGCCTGCCAGGCGTCCTCGGCCTTCAGCGCTTTCTCCGCCAGCGTGCCGATTTCTTCCATCCGCTCGGCGAACATGGCCTCGACCAGGTGTTCCTTGCTGGGGAACCGGCGGTAGACCGTGCCGACGCCGAGGCCGGCGTGGTGGGCGATGTCGTCCAGCGTGGCTTCGAGCCCGCGCCGGCCGAACACTTCGCGGGCCGACGCCAGGATGCGACGGCGGTTGAGTTCAGCGTCACGCCGCAGCGGCCGCGCCGGTGCGGCGGGACCAGCGTCCCGTGCCATGCCGTCCAGTCTAACCCCTCAAGTAGAGGCGCTCTCTCCGCTTCTTGTGTACCTTGGGGCGGGTAAGGGGAGATACCTACTCCACATAGTCTTCCGATCACTTTCTGTGAGGATCCTTCATGTCCGAGTCCACGCTCGCCGTCGCGCCGTCGGGGGACACGCGCGCCGCCGAGAATCCCCACCACGCCAGACGCTGGCTGATCCTGGTGATGATCGGCATCGCGCAGCTGATGGTCGTGCTGGACGCGACCGTCGTGAACATCGCGCTGCCCTCGGCCCAGCTCGACCTGGGCTTCTCCAACGACGCCCGGCAGTGGGTCGTCACGGCGTACGCGCTCGCGTTCGGCAGCCTGCTGCTGCTCGGCGGGCGGATCGCGGACCTCTTCGGCCGCAAGAACGCGCTCCTCGTCGGCTTGGCCGGCTTCGCCGCGGTGTCCGCGCTCGGGGGCTTCGCGACCAACATCGAGATGCT
>NZ_MUMI01000232.1:305-25897 GCF_002155975.1 Amycolatopsis kentuckyensis | reverse complement strand
GCCCGGCCCGCGCCGGGGTGCTGCTCGGCGAGGCGCTGCTGCTGGTCGTGGCCGCGGTGGGCGGCCGCAACCGGGGCGCGCTGGCCGCCGCGCTCGGGTTCGCGGCCATCGGCGGCCTGCTCGGCGTGATCTTCGATGTCACGCCCGTGCTGCTGATCGTCCCCCGCGCCCACCCGGTCGCCGAGCTGACCGGGGCGCTCGTGGTCGCCGCGCTGATCCTCGCCGTGTCGGTGGCGCTGCCGTGGGCCGCCGCGCGCCTGGCGGTGTTCCGCGGCCCGGCCGAAGACCTGCCGATCTGGCTGCTCGCCGGGGTTTCGGCGCTGTACGGCGCCGCCGGGGTCGTGCTGTGCGGCGCGCTGCTGGCGGTTCCCGGGCGGACCGGGTTCCTCCTCGGCCACGCGCTGATCACGGTGTCCTGGACGATCGCCGCGCTGGTCCTTCTCCTGCGCGGGATCGACGTCGTCGCGCTGCGGGTCACCGGGTTGATCCTGGTCGGCGCCGCGGTGCTCAAGCTGGTGCTGTTCGACCTGTCGGCGCTGGACGGGCTGGCCAGGGTCGGCGCGTTCCTCGGCGCGGGCCTGGTGCTGCTGGCGGCCGGGACGCGGTACGCGCGGCGGGTCGCGTCGCGCTAGCGGGGAAGAATTGTCGGTGCCCCGTGGTTACCTGGATCACAGACCGACGACCAGGGGGCACCGACATGGCACAACCGAACCTCGCCGACCGGGCGGGCGAATCGATCGCCTGGCTGACCACGGTCACGCCGAAGGGGCGGCCCGCCCCGCGGCCCGTGTGGTTCGTCCTCGACGGCGGAGACATCGTGGTGTTCAGCGAGCCGGGCACCGCGAAGCTCCGGCACATCGAGGCGAACCCCGACGTGAGCTTCCACCTCAACAGCGACGAGCACGGCGGCTCGATCCTCGTGGTGAACGGGAAAGCGCACGTCGAAGCGGGCAAGGCCTCCGAGGCGCCGGGGTACCTCGACAAGTACGGCTCCCACTACGCGGCGATCGGCCTGACCGCGGACGAGTTCGACGCCAAGTACTCCGTCCGCATCCGCGTGGTGCCCGAGCGCTCCTGGGGGTTCTGACTAGAAATCGACGTTCAGGCAGGCCAGCCGGGCGCCGGCCGTGCCCGCGTGGCCGGGATCGGTGTGCGTGTGGGTTTCGTGGACGACAACGGACTTCGCGCGCCGGCCGGCGAACGTCCAGTCCACTGTGGACCGGGCGAAGCCGGTGCCGGCCCGGTCGGTGGTGAAGTCGAGCCAGATCTCGTTGCGGGGGTTGGCGTAGGCGGGGGCGACCGACGGCTTCACCGGGTCCGGCACGTGCTGGAAGTGCGGCCCGGCGGTGTCGCCGGTGGCGCCGCACGGCTGGGTGTGCGCGTGGGCGCCGTAGGCCCGGCCCGGCCGCAGCCCGGTGACGAAGAGCAGCGTGGTGGTGCCGGCGGCCGCGGCCGAAACGCTGAACACGTGCGCCCGGGCACCGGCCGGGACGAGGTCGGGGCGGTACGTCACCGCGGAGGCGCCGGGGGCGTTCGCGGTGAAGGTGCCGTTCGCGGTCGTGAACCGCGCCGGTGGCGGCGACGCGGCGGCGGCGCCGGGAGCGAGCACGGCGATGGCGGCCGCGGCGGCGAAGGCGGGAAGAAGACGCATTTCCCCTCCTTAACCAGTCGCCCGGGACGCCGCCATGATCATCACTCGGAAGTGTGACCGATATGGTGGAAAAGTCACGAATTTCCCAACCGGTGGGGCGTCCTGAGTCCGGTTATGGTCGTCTCGTGCCCGAACACACCGGCGAAACCCGCAACGAGCAGCTCACGCGCAACGTCGGCGAGCTCCTGCAAGAACTGCGCGTCGCGCAGGCCGGCGTGCAGATCCTCTTCGGCTTCCTGCTGTCGGTCGTGTTCACCGACCGGTTCCACGACGCCAGCGGGTTCGAGAAGTCGCTGCACCTGTCCGCGGTGGCGCTCGCGGTGGCGGCCACGGCCCTGCTGACCGCGCCCGCGGCGTGGCACCGGCTGCTGTTCCGCACGGGCAGCCGGGAACGGATCCTGACCGTCGGCAACCGGCTCGTGCTGGTCGGGCTGGTCTGCCTGGCGCTGGCGATCACGTCGACCGTCGCGCTGATCGCCAAGGTCGTCTACGGCTGGATCGCCATGGTGATCCTGGGCGTGCTGTGCGTGCTGATCTTCGGCATCCTCTGGTTCGTCATGCCGATCCGGATGCACCCGGGCAACGGCGATCAGCCGACGGGCCCGCCCAAGTAGAGCGTGTCCTCCTGGACGAAGCAGAGCGGGTTGCCGAACGGGTCGTCGGCGTAGAAGGAGCGCTCGCCCCAGAACTGCGTCTCGATGGCGTCGTCGGCCCAGCGCGGCCCGGCGGCGCGCACCCGCTCGAAGGTCTCCTCGACGTCCTCGACCGCGAGGTAGACGATCCGCGGGTCCCGCTGCGGGCGTGGCTCCCGGTGTTCGAGCGGCGCCTCGACGCAGGCCAGCACCACGCCGCCGCAGGTGAAGTAGTGCCGGTTGACCGCGATCCGCTCGCCGGGGTCGCCGAAGACGGCCGCGTAGAACGCGACGGCGACCTCGATGTCGTCGACGGGCTGGATCAACCGGAACACCCGCGGGCCGCTCATGCGGGCACAGTACCGCTGTTCATCCCGTGTTCGGCAGCAGTTGCCGAGGTGGTCGGAAGCCGCCCGTAGCTTCCCGCCCGTGACTGACACTTCTCGCCGGACCTTCCTCCTCGGCGCCCCGGCCGTCGCCGCCGCGGCGACCCTGCCGAACGTCCTCGGCGCGCCCGCCGCCCAAGCCGCCGGCCGGCACCGCCCGGACACCGAAGACCCGCGCTTCACGCTCGTGGTCATGCCGGACACGCAGTACCTGTTCGACGAGGACCGCGGCGACGCGGCCCCGCTGGACGCCTCGCTGCGGTACGTCCTCGAAGAGCGGGACGACAACGTTGTCTTCCTTGCCCACCTCGGCGATCTCACCCAGAACGGCCGGGCGGACGAGTTCGCCCGCATCAGCCGGTCGTTCCAGGCGCTCGACCGCTGCCGGTTCCCGTACAGCACCCTCGCGGGCAACCACGACATCGACGGCTCGAAGGACGACCAGCGCGGCCCCTCGCCGTACCTCGACGCGTTCGGCCCGCAGCGCCAGCGCAACTCGCCGACCTTCAAGGGTGCGTCCAAGGACGGCTACAACACCTTCCACATCTTCCGCGGCGGCGGCCGCGAGTGGCTGCTGCTCGCCCTCGACTGGCGGCCGTCGGCCGGCGGCCTGAACTGGGCCAAGCAGGTGCTCGCGCAGCACCCGACGCTGCCGGCCATCCTCACCATCCACGAGCTGGTCTGGGCCGACGACGACCACCAGGCCCAGTTCTCCACGTTCGGCGAACTCGTCTGGAAGGAGCTCGTCCAGGGCAACGACCAGATCTTCCTCACGCTCAACGGCCACTACTGGCCGACCGGGCGGACCGTCCGGAAGAACGCCGCCGGCCACGACGTGCACGTCCACCTCGCCAACTACCAGGACCGCTACTACGGCGGCAGCGCGATGGTCCGGCTCTACCGGTTCGACCTCGCCCGCGGCGTGATCGACGTCCGGACGTTCTCGCCGTGGCTCGCCGCGCAGGACCACCTGAGCGAAATGCAGCGGCAGGAGGTCGAGCGCAGCGGCGCGGCCGACTACTTCAGCCTGGAGATCGACTTCGCCGAGCGCTTCAAGGGCTTCGCGCCGGTGCCGGTCCCGCCCGCGCGGCCGGCGAAGCAGCTGCTGGTGCCCGGAACCGTCGCGTACTGGCGCTTCGAAGGCGGCCAGGACGGCAAGGCGGTGCCGGACGACGTCGTCGTGCGCGACCAGACCGGCCGCGGCAACGACCTCACGCGCGTCACCGCGCCCGGTAGCGGCCCGGACGCGCTGAAGTATTCGAACGAGTTCTCGCCGCGGCAGCCGTCGCGGGCGAGCCTCCGGTTCGACGGCAGCCGTGACCCGAGCCGCGGCGCCTACCTGCGCACGGTCGACACGGCGCTGATCAACGAGCTCCAGTTCGAACGCGGGTACACCGTCGAAGCGTTCTTCCGGCTGCCCGCGAACTTCAAGGACGGTCACCACGGCTGGTGCGGCCTGTTCGCCCGGCAGGGCAGCGGCGCGGCCGCGGGCAAGACCGGCGACGACCCGCAGGAGTCGGCGGCCACGCTGTCCCTTTCGGACGGTGGCGAGCTGCAGTGGGCGGTGTACCCGCTGAACCAGAACCGGACGTCGACGAACTGGGGGCACGAGCTGCCGGTGGAGAAGTGGTGGCACGTCGCCGTGGTCAACGACGGCCGGCGCACGACGATGTACGTCGACGGCTGCCCGGTGGTCCGGAACCCGGCCACACCCGCGGTCGGGCTCGCCGATCCGGGCGGTTCGTGGCTGGTCGGCGCGTCGTCCTACGGCGGGAAGGTCGACCGCAGTTTCGCGGGGCTGCTCGGTGACGTGCGGGTGGTGGACCGGCCGCTGAACCCGCGTGAATTCATGCTGAGCTGAAGCCCTTGACAGCGGGTGGACAATAAAAAATCGGCGTGCTCTTCGAAACAACAGAAGAACTTGCCGAACCTGATAAGAGTCTAACCGCTGTGAGGGGAACTTGTCAAACCAGGGGTACGACGAGGAATTGCGGGAAGAACGGGCCTACGTCGCCGCGCTGTACGAGCGGCTCGACCGCGAGCGCGCGGCGGCGCAGGCCCGCTACCACGGCGCGCTCGGGCAAACCGAGGTGTCGCCGGGGGAACGGGAGGACGACGTCCGGTGCCGGTCGCGGGAGGCGGCCCGGCTCGACGTCGCCGACAACGGCCTGTGCTTCGGCCGGTTGGACGCCCTTTCGGGCGAAACCAGCTACATCGGCCGGCTCGGGTTGTTCGACGCGGAAAACGACTACGAACCGTTCCTGCTGGATTGGCGGGCGCCGGCGGCGCGGCCGTTCTACGTCGCCACGGCGGCGCGGCCGGAAAACATGCGCCGCCGCCGTCAGTTCCACACGATGGGGCGCCGGGTCCTCGAATTCACCGACGAGGTCCTGGGCCGTCCCGGAGACACCGAACGCGGGGACGCGGCCCTGCTCGCGGCCGTCAACGCTCCCCGCGGCGAGGGCATGCGGGACATCGTCGCGACGATCCAGGCGGAGCAGGACGAGATCATCCGGCTGGACCACGCGGGCGTGCTGGTGGTCGAAGGCGGTCCCGGCACCGGCAAGACGGCCGTCGCCCTGCACCGGGTGGCGTACCTGCTCTACACCCGGCGCGAGCGGATGTCCCGCAGCGGCGTGCTCGTGGTCGGGCCGAGCCCGCTGTTCCTCGACCACATCGGCCGCGTGCTGCCGTCGCTCGGCGAGTCGGACGTCGTCTTCCTGACCACCGGCGACCTGGTGCCCGGGCTGCGCGTCACGGCCGAGGACCGGCCGGAGGTGGCGCGGCTCAAGGGTTCGCTGACGATCCTCGAAGTGCTGGCGGCCGCCGTCGCCGACCGGCAGGAGGTGCCCGCCGAACCGGTGCCGGTGGACCTGGGCGACGTCACCGTGGAGCTCGACGCGGACCTCGTCACCGCGGCCCGGCTCGAGGCGTGCGGGTCGGGGCTGCCGCACAACGAAGCCCGCGCGGTCTTCCGTGAGCACGCCGTGTCGCTCGTGGCCGAGCGGGTCGTGGCGAAGATCGGCGAAGGCTGGCTGGCCGGGGAGGATCGCGGGTTGCGGGCGGATCTGCGCGCCGACGTCCTCGACGAGCTGGCGGAGCACGAAGCGCTCGGCGCCGCGCTCGACGCGCTGTGGCCGTACCTGACGCCGGAGATGCTGCTGGCGTCGCTGTACGCGTCTCCGCGCCGGCTCGAGGCCGCCGGGGCCGACCCGGCGCTGTTCCGCGCCGACGGCCCGGCCTGGACCGTGTCGGACGTGCCGCTGCTCGACGAGCTGACCGACCTGCTCGGCCGGGACGACACCGCCGAACGCGCCGCCGCGCGCCGTCGGGCGGAAGCGGAGGCCGAGTACGCCTCCGGCGTCATGGAACTCATGAAGCTGGACGCCGAGGAACTCGACGAGGACCTCCAGCTGGTCGCCGAGGACCTGCTCGACGCCGAAGACCTGGCCGGGCGGTTCGTCGAGCGCGACCCGCGCGACCTCGCCGAGCGGGCGGCCGCGGATCGTGACTGGACGTACGGGCACGTCGTCGTCGACGAGGCCCAGGAACTGTCCGAAATGGACTGGCGGGTGCTGATGCGGCGCTGCCCGAGCCGGTCGTTCACGATCGTCGGCGACCTCGCCCAGCGCCGCTCGGCGGCCGGGGCGACGGCGTGGGGCCCCGTGCTCACGCCGTACGTCGGCGACCGTTGGGTCTACCGCGAGCTGACCGTGAACTACCGGACCCCGGCGGAGATCATGGTCGTCGCGGGCGCGCTGCTGGCCCGGTTCGCCCCGGCCGCGCGACCGCCGGAATCGGTGCGCGCGTGCGGGGTCCGGCCGTGGTCCAGGCGAGTGGCGGACGACGAGCTCGCCGACGCCATCGGCGACTTCGCACGCGACGAGGCCGGCCGCGAAGGCACCAGCGTCGTGATCGGCCCGCCGGGGGTGCCGGGAACGATCCCGGCCGCGGCCGCCAAAGGACTGGAGTTCGACGCCGTGCTCGTCGTCGAACCGGAGCGGATCCTGGCCGCGGATCCGCGCGGCGCGGCTGAGCTCTACGTCGCGCTCACGCGCGCCACGCAGCGCCTCGGGGTGCTGCACCGGGATCCGCTCCCGGCGGCGCTGACCGGCCTCGCCGAGGCCGGGGTGCCCGTGCGGTCCGGGCACCGGCGGTTCCTGTAGCGAACGGGGGTGGCGGGCGGCGGTACCCGTCATCCCCGCACCGCTACGCCGTGAGCCGGCCCCAGGAGTAGTTCTGCTTGGCCAGCTTCAGGTAGACGAACAGCTCGGTCCCGGACACGCCCGGGATCTTCCGGATCTCTTCGCCCAGCACGTCGAGCATGTGGTCGTCGTCCCGGCAGACCAGCTCGGCCAGCAGGTCGTAACGCCCGGCGCACAGCACGACGTAGTGCACGTTCGTCAGCTCGGACAGCTTGTCCGCGACCTCGCGCGGATCGACTCCGTCCACGTTGATGCCGACCATGGCCTGGCGCGTCAGGTCCACGTTGGCGGGGTCGGTCACCGCGACGATCTGCATCAGGTCGTCGCGCAGCAGCCGCTGCACGCGCTGGCGGACCGCTCCCTCCGAAAGACCGACCGCTTTGGCGAGCGCGGTGAACGAGGCCCGGCCGTCCTTCTGGAGCAGGTCGATCAGCGATCTGTCCGTGTTGTCCAGCGCGCGCGCACGTGTTTCGTCACCCATGCCGTCCCTCCCTGTGTTTCGGCATGTGATTTGTCAAGTGCGCAGCGTATCGAGACCAGGCGAGAAAGCGAGCCCTCCGCGCCAGCTTCGCGCGATTCGACGTGCACGCCGCGCTCAGCCGAGGAATCGGTGGCCAGGAGCGAAATCGACGAGGCTTTCCGAGGCGGTTTTGTGCGCCCGCGCACAGCCGGAGGCGGCCGGCGGGCCGCGGCAGGTACCGTCTGGCGGCTCTCTCGTCCTAAGCAACCCCAGGAGGACCAACGCATGTCGGAGGCCGTGGCGCTCGGTGCCGCCCCCGCCGTTCCCGCGAAGGGACTGCGCGGCGGTGCGCTGGGCATGGTGTCGTCGATGGTCATCGGGATGTCGTCGACGGCGCCGGCGTACTCCATCGCGGCCACGCTCGGGCTGATCGTGCTGGCGGGCACCGGGTTCAAGGCGGCCGCGTTCGTGCTGCTCTCGTTCGTGCCGGTGCTGTTCGTCGCCTTCGCCTTCCGCGAGCTGAACGCCGCGGAACCCGACTGCGGCACCAACTTCACCTGGGCGGCCCGCGCGTTCGGCCCGCACGCCGGGTGGTTCACCGGCTGGATCGTGACGGCGGCGCAACTGCTGGTGATGAGCAGCCAGTCCGCGCTCACCGGCCGGTACACGCTGCTGCTGTTCGGCGCCTCCGACGCGGCGGACAACCGGTGGGTGACGACGGCGATCGGTGCCGCCTGGCTGCTGGCGCTGTGCTGGCTCTGCCACCGCGGGATCGAGGTGTCCGCGCGGGTGCAGTGGATCCTGCTCGGCGTGGAACTCGCCGTCCTGGTGCTCTTCTCGGCCGTCGCGCTGGTCCGCGTCTTCGAAGGCACGGCCGGGCCGCAGGCGTCGCTGCCGCGGCTGGACTGGCTGTGGCCGGGCGGAGTGCCGGCCGGAACCGCGGTTTCGGCGGTGCTGCTGGCCGTGTTCATCTACTGGGGCTGGGAAAGCTCGCTGTCGGTCAACGAGGAGTCCGCCGATCCGCGGCACGCGCCGGGGCGCGCGGCCGTGCTCTCGACGGTGTTGCTGGTGCTGAACTACCTGCTCGTGACGGTGGCCGCGCTGGCCTTCGCCGGGGTGGGCGCGGACGGGATCGGCCTGGCGAACGAGGCCGGCTCCGAGGACGTCCTGGCCGGCCTGGGCGGCGCGGTGTTCGGTGACGGCACCACCGGCAAGGTACTGGGCCTGCTGCTGATCGTCTCCGTGCTGACCAGCGGCGCGGCGACCAGCCAGGCGACGATCATGCCGGCGGCGCGCACGACGTTGTCGATGGCCAGCCACGGCGCCCTGCCGCGTGTCTTCGGGCGCGTGCACCCGAGGTTCCGGACGCCGACGGTGGCGACCTGGGCGTTCGGGCTGGTCTCGCTGGCCGTGTACGTCCTCCTGGCGTTGATCAGTGACAACGTGCTGGCGGACTCGGTCGACGCGGTGGGGCTGACCATCGCGATCGAGTACACGATGACGGCGCTGGCCTGTGTCTGGGTGTTCCGCCGGACGCTCTTCGCGAGCGTGCGCAACTTCGTGCTGCGCGGGCTGCTGCCGTTCACCGGCGGCGTGTTCTTCCTGGCGGTGCTGGGGTTCGCGCTGGTCGAGTACGCACGGCCGGACGCGGGCGAGACGACGGTGTTCGGCATCGGCGGCGTCGCGGTGATCGGCGTGGTGTCGATCGTGCTCGGGGTACCGCTGATGTTCGCGGTCCACCGCGCCTGCCGCGACTTCTTCGCCGGCCGCCGCCTGCCGCGCGGGTCCGTGCCGCGCGGCGGCGACAGCATCGTCAGCCCAGGTCGCGCCGGCTGAGGTCCTCCTCGGTTTCGCGGCGCACCAGCAGCGTCGCGACGCCGCCCCGGACGCCGACCAGCGGCGGGCGGCCGACCTGGTTGTAGTTCGAGGCCAGCGAGTGGTGGTAGGCGCCGGTGCACGGCACGGCCAGGAGGTCGCCGGCGTGGAGGTCGGCGGGCAGGGTGATGCCGTCGGCGAGGACGTCACCGGCTTCGCAGTGCCGGCCGACCACGGTCATCGGGACGCGCCGCGCCTTCGACCGCCGTCCCACCAGGCGCGTCGTGTAGCGGGCGCCGTAGAGGGAGGGCCGCGCGTTGTCGCTCATGCCGCCGTCGACCGCGACGAACGTGCGGCTGCCGCGCTTGACCGCGCACACGCGGTAGACCGTGATCCCGGCCGGCCCGACGAGCGCCCGGCCGGGCTCGATCGTCAGGCGGGGCAGGGGGAAGCCGTGCGCCGCGCATTCGTAGGCGAGGGCGACGCGCAGGCGCCGCGAGTAGCCGCCGAGATCGAACGCGGGCTCGCCGCCGACGTACGGCACGGCGTGCCCGCCGCCGAGGTCGAGCTCCCGAAGCGTGACGCCGTGGGTGTCGCGGATCCGGACGAGCACCTCGGCCATCCGCCGCGCGGCTGCCTCGTACCGGTCGATCCTGGTCACCTGGGAGCCGATGTGGCAGTGCAGGCCTTGGAGCCGCAACCCGGGTTGGGTC
This sequence comes from Amycolatopsis kentuckyensis, assembly GCF_002155975.1. Taxonomy (GTDB): domain Bacteria; phylum Actinomycetota; class Actinomycetes; order Mycobacteriales; family Pseudonocardiaceae; genus Amycolatopsis; species Amycolatopsis kentuckyensis. The sequence goes on along the minus strand of NZ_MUMI01000232.1, from coordinate 16,035 downwards.
TTTATCGCCTCGACGGCGGCGTCGACGTTGTCGGGAACGCCGTCGAGGAGCGAGAAGCCGAACTTCTGGCCTTCGGCACCGGTGCTGATGGCGGCGTGCGCCCCGGCCGCGACGCCCGGCGTCACCCGGATCATGACCTGCTGAGCGCCGTGGGCGAGCGCGCCGAGCTGCTCGATCTCGTCGAGCGAGTCGACGACGATCCGCCGGACGCCGTAGCCGAGAGCGGCCTTCAGGTCCTCGGGCGTCTTCGCGTTGCCGTGCAACAGCATGCGTTCCGCAGGGAAGCCGACGGAGCGCGCAACGGCGATCTCACCGGCGGAGCAGGTATCGAGCGACAACCCCTCTTCGGCGACCCAGCGCAGTACGGCTCGCGTACAGAGGGCCTTGCTCGCGTACGCGACTTCGACGTCCGGCAGCGCTTCGCGGTACTCGCGCGCAGTGTCGCGGACCTGCTGTTCGTCGAGGAGGTAGGACGGCGTCCCGAAGCGGGCGGCGAGGTGGCTGACCCGGGCGCCGGCGAAGAGCAGCTCGCCGTCTTCGCCGAGTCGGGTGCTTCGCGGCCAGACTCCTGGCTCGAGGTGATCGGCGGCTTCGCAGCCGAGGCTGGGAAGAAGCTCGCTGAGCGTCACGGGTGCCTCCGGGCATCACGGCGGATCGGACCCCGCCAGGACACCGCCGCGGGCGGGGCCGGAGATCACCCGTGAATGCCGTCCTGACGGATTCGCCGCGCTCGCTGACGCGTTGTTAACGCGCGAGTAACTTCGGCCACAGCCGGGCTGACCTGCGGAGAGCGCTTGGTGTGCGGCCGAGAGGGGCTTGTGGTGGCCGGGCCGCGGTGCGGGAGCGTGGTGGGCGTGGCGCCGGATCCGTGGACCTCGCGGATCCGGTCAGGTCGCCTGGTGGTCCGCCGCCGAGCCGCACACGCAGCCGCGGTCGGCTGCCTGGCCGGCCGTTGTTGCGGCGCAGTAGCGGCGGGCGATCGCGTCGTGCGTGCCGAGCGGGTGGGGGCAGCTCGGGCACTGCGTGCCGCTGCGGGGGACTTCGGGCGCGCCGGGCGCCGGGGTGGCCGTCACGGTGTCACCTTCGCCGTGCGAAGGGGCTCACCGACCGCGTGGAGGTGCTGCAGCACGTACCCGTACGAGCGGGCCCAGCCGCACTCGGCGTACGAGATCTCGTGCCGGGCGCAGAAGTCGCGGACGATCGCCTGCGCGTGCTTGAGGTTCGGCCGCGGCATGCTCGGGAACAGGTGGTGCTCGATCTGGTAGTTCAGCCCGCCGAGGGCGAAGTCGGTCACCCGGCCGCCGCGGACGTTGCGCGAAGTCAGCACCTGCTTGCGCAGGAAGTCGAGCTTGTGCCCGGCCGCGAGCATTTCCATGCCCTTGTGGTTGGGCGCGAACGAGCAGCCCATGTACAGCCCCCACAGGAACTGGTGCACCAGGATGAAGATGATCCCGGTCAGCGGCGAGAGCACGATGAACACCGCGGCGAGGTAGGCCACCAGGTGCCCGATCAGCAGCGCGGACTCCAGCCGGTGCTTGCGGACGTCCCCGTGCCACACCGCCTTCACGCTCGAAACGTGCAGGTTGAGGCCTTCGAGCAGGAGCAGCGGGAAGAACAGGAACGCCTGGTACTTCGCCACCCAGCGCAGGAAACCGCGCTTCCGCGAGCTCTGCGCCTTGCTGAACGCGAGCGCGGCGATGTCGACGTCCGGGTCCTCGTCTTCGTGGTTGGGGTTGGCGTGGTGGCGCGCGTGCGTGCCGATCCACCAGCCGTAGCTCAGGCCGGTGAGTCCACCGTGGACGAGCCCGGTGGCGTCGTTCGCCTTGCGGCTTTGGAAGATCTGCTTGTGGCCGGCGTCGTGACCGATGAACGCCAGTTGCGCGAAGACCATCGCGAAGAACGCGGCGAGGAACAGCTGCCACCACGAGTCGCCCAAGAAGGCGAAGGCGACCCAGCCGCCCCCGAACGCCGCGAGGTTGAGCCCGATGCGCACGGCGTAGTAGCGGCGGCGCCGCTTCAGGAGCCCCGCTTCCTTGATGAGCCGGGACAGTTCGGCGAAGTCGCTGCCGGGCATCGCGGGAGTATCGGAAATTTGCGTGGAAGTCATCAACGCACCGCTCTGGCTAAGTCGTAAAGGCTTGTCCAGCAACGGTTTCCAGCCCTGACGGGGTCTGGGTCCGGTTCGGGAAAGGGCACTGGGGCCTGGTCGCGGTGGTACCGCGTCCTGTGCACAGCGTCCCACCCGGCGTCCTCCTTGGCAATTCCCCGCGAACCACCGAAGAGGTGTACAGTCGGCCACATCGGGATGACGGTGATCTACCCCACACCCGAGGCCTTCCGGCCGGTTCGCCCGGCCGGAGACAGGAGTCGAACCAGGGAACCCGTTCGTCAGCAGCCGTGCCGGTCGTTCGACCGGCGAGCAGCCGCCCGCAGTTGCACACAGCGACGCCCGGGGCGCCCAATCAGGCTGCTACAACGTGGTTCCCAGCCGGGAGACGCCTGTCATCGGGTGGCTCGTCGACGAGCCGGGGTTCGGCCTCACCGAGCCCCGACCCGCCGGCGAGCCGCCATTTACGAGAGCCCCCACGACGAAAGCAGCCCGGAGAGCTGCTCCCGCTCGGCCCCGGTGAGCAGCCGGCTCGGCGGCCGGACGTCGGGGCGGCACAGGCCGAGCTGGCCGAGCGCGTCCTTGACCACGCTGACGTTGTTGGCGTTCCCGTTGGCGGCCCGGAGTTCCTCGAACGGCCGGATCCGCTCCCAGACGGTCATCGCCGCCGGGTAGTCCTCTGTGGACAGTGCGTGGAACATTTCCAGCGAGATCGCCGGGTCGACGTTCACCAGACCGGACGTGAAACCGGTGGCGCCGACAGCGAAGTAGCCGGGTGCCGAGAGCTCCGCCAGGCCCGCGATCCACACGAACCGGCCGAAGCCCGCGTCGCGGGCGACCGAGCCGAAGCGCACCGGGTCCGGGACGGCGTACTTCACGCCGATGACGTTCGGCGCCACCTCGCCGAGCGCGCGCAACTGGTCGCCGGTGATCGCCGGGTTGCGGACGTAGAGCACGACGCCGAGTTCCGGTACCGCCGCGGCGATCGCCGCGTGGTAGTCGACCCAGCCGTCGCCGGAGATGTACGGGTGCACCGGCTGGTGGATCATGATCATGTCGGCGCCGGCTTCGCGCGCGTGCACCGCGGCCCGCGTCGCCGACGCGACGTCGTGACCGATCCCGGCGAGCACGCTCGCCCGGCCGGCCGTGGCCTCCACGGTGACCTCCAGGCACTGCCGCGCTTCGCCCGCGTCGAGCGCGTAGAACTCGCCGGTGTTGCCGTTCGGCGTCACGACCTCGATGCCACCGGTGATCAGCCGGTCCACCAGCTTCGCGTACGTCTGGCCGTCGACGGCGCCCTCGGCGTCGAACGGCGTGACCGGGATGGCCACCACCCCGGACAGCCGCCGCCTGTGCTCCTCGAACGTCATCGGGCCCCCTTCGGATCGCCGGTCTCGGTGGTGCGTTCGCCGGGCAGCCCGAAGGCGACCCGGTCGATGAAATCGGTGATGTGCTTGCGCAGCAGGTGTTCGGCCTGCCGGGCGTTACCGCTCTCGGCGGCGTTCAGGATCGCCCGGTGTTCGGCCGATTCGCCCTGCCAGGTGGGGCTGATGCCCCAGCCGGTGACGGTGATCAGCGCGGCCTGGTCCCGCAGCCCGTCGAGGACCTCGACCAGCAGCGGGTTCCCGCAGCCGGCGTAGAGCGCGCGGTGGAACAGCCGGTTGGCCAGGCTCGCCTTCGCCCGATCGCCGGCCGCCGCGCCGGTCTCGACCCCGGCCAGCACCTGCCGCGCTTCCTCGAAGTCCGCGCCCCGCTCGACGGCCCGCCGGACGGCCTCGGGCTCCAGCAGTGCGCGCAGGTCGTACACCGCGTACGCGCTCTCGGCGTCCATGACCCGGACCGCCGCCCCCTTGTACGTGCTCATCGTGACCAAACCGGAACCGGCCAGGATCCGGAGGGCCTCGCGCACCGGCGTCTTCGACACCCCGAGCAGGGCTCCGACCTCGGCTTCGACGAGCGTTTCGCCCGGCCCGAACTCCCCGCTCAAGATCGCTTCCTTGATCGCGTCACGCACGAAATCCGTCCGCGAGACGGGCGGCGGCGGCCTCCGGGCCGAAGAAGTGCTCGCCACTGGCATGTCCGATCTGATATACGATGCGACATACAACATTATCACGGACCAGGGGAGCAGCCATGCAGCGTTGCACCGGCTTCCGATTCCGACGAGTGTTGCTGGCGGTGAGCCTCGCCGCCGGTCTGGCGGCGTGCGGCGCGCCCGGAGGCGACGGCGGCCAGGCGGCAGATCCCCAGGCCGTGCCGGACAAGCCGAGCAAGCCGGTCGAGCTGAACATCCTCGACGTCGCGGGCAACCTGCAGCTGACCAAGCAGATGATCGAGAACTTCAAGGCCGCGCACCCGGAGGTGCTGGCGAAGGTCACCTATTCGACGGCGCCCGCGCCGAGCATGGCGGGCAAGCTCAAGGCCGAGCAGGACGGCGGCGTCGCCCAGACCCACCTGGTGCTCAGCGGCACCGACGGCCTCTCCGCCGGCATCGCGAACGGCACCCTGGCCAAGGTCCTGCCGGACTTCTCGAGCCGGTTCCCCAACCTGATGCAGAACTACCTCGAGCCCGCGGCGAAGATGCAGGAGCTGGCCAACGGCTACGGCATCGAGGTCGTCTACTACCCGTCGGGCCCGCTCCTGGAGTTCAACCCCGGCGCGGTGCCCGCCGCCCCGGCGTCGCCGCAGGATTTGCTCGACTGGGCGAAGGCGCACCCGGAGAAGTTCCAGTACGCCCAGCCGTCGAACTCCGGCCCGGGCCGGACGTTCCTGATGGGCCTGCCCTACCTGCTCGGTGACAAGGACCCGAAGGACCCGGACAAGGGCTGGGACAAGACCTGGGCGTTCCTGCAGGAGCTCGGCAAGTACGTGAAGTACTACCCGTCTGGCACCACGGAGACGATGAAGAACCTCGCGTCCGGCGCGGTGGACATGATCATGTCGACCACCGGCTGGGACATCAACCCGCGCAAGCTCGGCACCGTGCCCAACACGGTCAAGACGGCGATCATGCAGCCGATGCACTGGGTCACCGACGCCCAGTACGCCCTGATTCCCAAGGGGCTCTCGCCCGACCAGGAATCGGCGATCCTGCAGCTGGTGGCGTGGATGCTCAAGCCGGACCAGCAGGCGATCGCCTATGACGACGGGTACTTCTACCCCGGCCCCGCGGTCAAGGACGTCACCCTGCAGATGGCACCGCAGAAGAGCCAGGACACGCTCCGGCAGTTCGGGCGGCCGGAGTACGACCAGTGGATCGCGCAGTACCCCAAGGAGACCTCGCTGCCGGCCGAGCAGCAGGTCAAGGCGTTCGACAAGTGGAACCAGCTGGTCGGCGGCTCGAAGGTCGGCAAGAAGTGACGTTCGGGCAGCTGCGGCTGGACGGCGTCTCGCGCAGCTTCGGCACCGCGAACGCCCTGCGCGGCCTCGACCTCGCCATCGCCCGCGGCGAGTTCGTGGCCCTGCTCGGCCCGTCCGGCTGCGGCAAGTCGACGGCCCTGAACTGCCTGGCCGGCCTGCTGCCCCTGACGGCGGGCAGCATCTGGCTCGACGACACCCGCATCGACGGGCAGCCGCCGGAGCAGCGCGGGTTCGGGATGGTGTTCCAGAACTACGCGCTGTTCCCGCACATGTCCGTCCGCGCCAACGTCGGGTTCGGCCTCAAGATGCGCAAGGTCGGCCGCGCCGAGGCCCGGCGCAGGGTCGACGAAGCGCTCCGCCTGGTGCAGCTGACCGAGCACGCGGCGAAGTTCCCCGCGCAGCTCTCCGGCGGGCAGCAACAGCGCGTCGCCATCGCCCGCGCCGTCGTGCTGGAGCCACCGGTCGTCCTGATGGACGAGCCGCTGTCCAACCTGGACGCCAAGCTCCGGCTCGAGATGCGGATGGAGATCCGCCGCCTCCACCAGACGCTCGGCCTGACCACGGTGTACGTCACCCACGACCAGGAGGAGGCCCTGTCGCTGGCCGACCGCCTGGTCGTGCTGCGCGAGGGCGCTGTCCAGCAGATCGGCACGCCCGAGGAGGTGTACGCCCAGCCGGTGAACAGCTACGTCGCATCGTTCATGGGCTACCGCAACCTCCTCGACGTGACGGTGACCGCCACGGCGGCCTCGTCGGTGACCGTGGAGGGCGCGGGAGTCCGCCTCACCGGCCGCGGCTCGCTCACGGAGGGCCCGGCGAAGGTGGCGATCCGCCCGGAGGACTTCGTGGTCGGCGACGGCACGGAGAACGCCCTCGACGTCACGGTCGAGATCGTCGAGTACCACGGCCGCGAGCTGTCGGTCTCCGCCCGGCTGGCGACCGGCGTGCCGGTCTACTTCCGGACGGACAAGCGCCTCGCCCCCGGTGACACGGCGAAGATCGGTGTCCCGGCCGAGCGGGTCCTGGTGTTCGCGCCGTGACCGCCGTCGCGACTGCCCGCCCGGCGCTGCGGCACCGCCTCGCCGAACGCGGCATCGACCGCACCCTGCTGCTCCTGGTGCCCGGCCTGCTGGTGACTGCCTGCCTGTTCCTGTACCCCTTCCTCTACGGCCTCCAGCTGTCGTTCGCGCCGCGCAAGGGCGGCGTCTTCGCGAACTACGCGCGGTTCTTCGGCGACCCCTACCTGCGCAACACCATCTGGACGACGCTCGGCATCGCCCTCCCGGCCACCTTCATCAACGTGCTCGCCAGCATCCCGATCGCCTACGTGATGCGGGGCCGCGTCCGGGGCAAGCGCCTCCTGACGACGATCCTCGTCGTGCCGATCACGCTCGGCACGGTGCTCACCGCGCAGGGCCTGATCATGTACGGCGGGCCGGCGGGCTGGCTGAACAAGGTGCTCACCGTCCTCGGCGTCACCGACCAGCCGCTGCCCCTGATCCACAACTACACCGGCGTGCTGCTGTCGCTGGTGATCACCGGTTTCCCGTTCTCCTTCCTGCTGACGTTGTCCTACCTTTCGGGCATCGACCCCTCCCTGGAGAAGGCGGCCGCCACGCTCGGCGCGAACGGCGTCCAGCGCTTCCGGCGGATCACGCTGCCCCTGCTGGCACCCGGCCTGGCGATCACCTTCTGCCTTTCGTTCGTCATGGCGTTCTCGGTTTTCCCGAGCGCGCAGCTCGTCGGCGACCCCGCGAACGAGACCCGCGTCATCTCGATCGCCGCCTACCACGCCGCGTTCGAGGAGTACGACTACTCGATGGGCTCGGCCGTCGCGATGCTCATGGCGGTGGTCATGTTGATCGTGATCGGCCTGGTCATGGCGTGGCGCGGCACGCTGTACCGCGGAGCGACCGGAGGCAAGGGATGACCGGCTGGGTCGCGCGTCCCGGACGTTGGGTCGTCTGGACCGTCGTCGCGTTCTTCTTCGTCAACCTCGCGGGCTTGGTGCTCTCGGTGGTCGTCGACTCGTTCGGCACCCAGTGGTTCGGCACCTGGCTCCCGGACGGCTTCACCACCCACTGGTACGCCGACGCCTGGCGCGAGTTCGGCCTCTCGGACGTCCTCCTCACGACGGCGATCGTCGCGCTCGTGGTGATCGCCGTGTCGGTGGCTGTCGGCGTCCCGGCCGCCTACGCGCTGGCCCGCCGCTCGTTCCCCGGCAAGCGCCTGGTGATGCTGCTGTTCGTGCTGCCGATCCTGATCCCTCCCATCACGTACGGCATTCCGCTGGCCACCGTGCTGTACAAGTTCCACCTGGCCGGCACGATCACCGGCGTCATCCTGGCCAACCTGGTGCCTTCGGTGCCGTTCGTCGTGCTGACGATGACGCCGTTCATCGAGCAGATCGACCCGAAGATCGAGGCCGCGGCCCGCATGTCCGGCGCGCGGACCGTCTCGGTGTTCACCCGCATCCTCGGCCCGCTGCTGCTGCCGGGCATCCTGGCTGCGTCGATCCTGGTGCTGGTGCGCACGGTCGGCATGTTCGAGCTGACGTTCCTCACCGCCGGCCCGGACTCGACGACCCTCGTGGTGGCGCTCTACAACTCCGTGTTCGCCGCCGGCATCCGCGCCAACCAGTCCGTCGACGCCATGGCGACCATCTACACCGCGTCCATGCTCGTGCTCCTTCTCGTCGCGTTGCGGTTCGTGAACCCGACCCAGCTGGTGACCCGGATCCGGGAGGAAACCTGAGGTGGTGGTGTCTTCGACTTTACCGCGGGAAGTCGAACACCTGATCGACACGATCGGGCGAATTTGACCCTTGCGCCTCCCCCGAGGGGAGGTGCGACGCTGGCGGCATGCGCTATTCGATCGGCGACCTGGCCCGCCGGACCGGGTTGACGATCAAGGCCGTCCGCTTCTACTCCGACCACGGCCTCGTGCCGCCGTCCGGCCGCAACACCGCAGGTCACCGCCGGTACGACGACGCCGCGCTCGCCCGGCTCAGCCTTGTGCGCACGCTCCGCGAGCTCGGGCTCGGCCTCGCGGTGATCCGCCGGATCGTCGACGGCGAAACGACCGTCGCCGACATCGCGGCGAGGCATGCCGAGGCGTTGGAGACGGAGATCCGCGTGCTGCGCCTGCGGCAGGCGGTGTGGACGGCCGTCGCCACCCGCGGCTCGACCACCGAGGAGACGAAACTCGTGCACGAACTGGCCCGACTGTCCGAAATGGAGTGCATCGGCGACTTCCTCGCCGAGACGCTGGGCGACCGCCCGGAGCTCGCCGGGGTCGCTCGCACGCTGACTCCGGAACTGCCCGAGGACCCGAGTCCCGGCCAGCTCGACGCGTGGGCCGAGCTGGCCGCGCTGACCCGGGACGCCGGCTTCCGCGCTGCCCTGCGCCGGCTGGTGGACCAGCACGAAGGTGGGCTGCGCCGGGACCTGGCCGCCGCCGTTCGGGACGTTGTCGCGCCGGCGCTGGCGGCGGGGGTCGACCCGGGCTCGCCGGAGGCCGCGGCGATCGTCGACGGGCTTGGTCGCGAGCCCGCCGAGCTGCGGAAGTGGCTCGATGTGGTCCACGATCCGCGCCGGGAAAGGTATCTGGAGCTGCTCGCGGTGATCAACGGCTGGGCGGCGCCGGAGAGCCTGACGCCGGCGCTCGACTGGCTGACCGCGGCCGTGGCTTCCTGACGTTCGCGCTGGTGGTTGCTCGGCCTCCGCTGCGCGGGTTGGCTTCCGCTCCGCCGGCTGACCGCGACTATGGCCGCCTGACCTCCGCTGCTGGTTGACGGCCGACCGTGGCTACGGCCTCCTGGCCTCCGCCCCGATCCGCGCGAGCACCTCCTCCGCGGGCGCCGCATCGAACCGGCTCCCGTCACGCAACCGCACCGAAAGCTGCCCTGCCGCGACCTCCCGTGGCCCGATCACCGCCTGGAACGGCACCAGCCGACCGTCCCGGATCCGCGCGCCGAGGCTGCCCTCCGCCGCGATCTCCGCCCGTACCTCCCCACACCGCTCCAGGACCTCCCGCGCGTACGGCACCTCCGCCGCGGACACCGGCAGCAGCCGCAGCTGGACCGGCGCCAGCCAGGCCGGGAACGCGCCGCCGTGGACCTCGATCAGCTGGGCCACCGCGCGCTCGATGCTGCCGATGATGCTCCGGTGCACCAGCACCGGCCGGTGCTTCGCCCCGTCCGGGCCGACGTACTCGAGGCCGAACCGGGCGGGCTGGTGGAAGTCGACCTGGACGGTGGACAGGGTCGATTCGCGACCCGCGCCGTCGACCACCTGGACGTCGATCTTCGGGCCGTAGAACGCCGCCTCGCCCTCGCCTTCGTCGTACGGGACGCCGTCGAGGACCGCGCGGAGGATTTCCACCGCGCCGTCCCAGTCGCCCGGCACGTACTTCCCGCCGGGACCGGGCAGGGACAGCCGGTAGCGGGCCGGGCTGATGCCGAGTGCGTCGTACGCCCGCCGGATCAGGGCCAGCGCCGCGGCCGCCTCGGCTTCGACCTGGGCGGGGGTGCAGAACACGTGCGCGTCGTTGAGCTGGATCGCGCGCACCCGGCTCAGCCCGCCGAGCGCGCCGGACAGCTCGGCCCGGTACATCCCGCCGATCTCGGCCAGCCGCAGCGGCAGCTCGCGGTGGCTGCGGCCGCGCGAGCGGTAGATCAGCGCGTGGTGCGGGCACAGGCTCGGCCGCAGCACGAGCTGCTCGCCGCCGACGTCCATCGGCGGGTACATGTCTTCGCGGTAGTGCGACCAGTGCCCGGAGATCTCGTACAGCTCGCGTTTGCCCAGCACCGGCGAATGGACGTGCCGGTACCCCGCGCGCCGTTCGAGGGCGTGGACGTACTCCTCCAGGCTGTGGCGGACGATCGCGCCGTCGGGCAGCCAGTAGGGCAGGCCGGCGCCGATCAGCGGGTCGGTGCCGAACAGGCCGAGTTCGCGGCCGAGCTTGCGGTGGTCGTGCATCGTGGACTCCCTCGGGGACGGCGAGGCGGGAGACCACAAGACGAAGCCCGGGGCACCCGCCCCGGGCTCGAAACGTCGTTCAGCGCGCCGGGACACTCTCCGGCGTCGTCGTCAGTGCAGCGCGCTCCATGGGATCGACGGTAGCAGCCGCCGTCAATACTTTTGGTCCTCCGGCAGCCGGAACGTGTCGAACCGCGGTTTCCCGGCGGGACGCAGCACGAGCACGTTCACGCCCGCGGCGGTCTGCCGGGTTTCGACGTGCTCGAACGCCTTCGGCACCACGCCGTCCGGGAAGAGCCGGCGGCCCTTGCCCAGCACGACCGGGTACAGCCACAGCCGGTACTCGTCCACCAGGTCGTGCGCGATCAGCGTCTGCAGCAGGTCGCCGCTCCCGTGGACCTGGAGCTCGCCGTCCGTCCGGGACTTGAGGTCGCGGACGACCTCCACGACCTCACCGTCCACAATGGAGGTACCGGCCCATGACGGATCCGTCAGGGTCCGCGACGCGACGTACTTCGGCAGCGTGTTGAGCCGGGCGGCGACCGGGTCGCCGGGGTCGGTGACCTTCGGCCAGTGCGCGGCGAAGATCTCGTACGTCCGCCGTCCGAGCAGGAAGGCGCCCGCGCGGGAGAACCACTCCGCGACGAGCCGGGCCATGTCCTCCTCGTAGAACGGCTTCACCCAGCCGCCGAGGTCGAAGCCGCCGGAGGTGTCCTCTTCCTCGCCTCCGGGTGCCTGGTACACGCCGTCGAGGGTCAGGAACGTCGTCACGGTGAGTTTGCCCATGGTGTCTCCTTCGGGTGGGTCCTGCCTGACCCGTCGGACGGGGACACCCTCGGATCGACAAACCGGCCGGAGAATTTTTCAGGAGGCCAGGAACAGCTCCAGCTGCTCGACGACGAACGCGTGGTCCTCGGCCTGCGGGAGCCCCGACACACCCACCGTGCCGACCGGTCCGACCCCGCGCACCAGCACCGGGAAGACGCCGCCGTGGGCCGCGTAGCGGTCCAGGTCGAGGCGGGAGTGCTCCTCGAAGGAGCCGCCCTTCGCGCGGAACTGCGTCCCGATGAAGAAGGAGCTGTGCCCGTAGCGGTCGACGACGCGGCTCTTGCGGTCGATCCAGGCGTCGTTGTCGGCCGACGTCCCGGGCAGCGCGGCGTGGAAGAGCCGCTGGCCGTTGCGCCGGATCGAGATCGTCACCGGCAGCCCGCGGTCCCGGGCGGCCGTCAGCAGCTGCTGGCCGAGGGCGAGGGCGGTCTCGTTGTCGAACTTCGTGAACTGGAGGCGTTCCTCCTGCTCGGCGAGCTGGGCGAGGCGGTCGGCTTCGGTCATGGGGCTATTAAATCAACAGCGTTGTTTAATTGCCAGTGGTGAACTGGGAAACCACCGCGTCCGTACAACAGGCGAGGAGGTGGGTATGGGCCGGATCCGTCGCCGCACGGTGCTCGGCGGCGCCGCCGCGGCCACGGCAGCCGGTGCGCTGTCCGCGGCCTGCGCCCCCGCGCCCCGGAAAGGCACGATCGACGACGTCCGGCACGTGGTCGTCCTCATGCAGGAGAACCGGTCGTTCGACCACTACTACGGCACCATGGCCGGCGTCCGCGGCTTCGGCGACCGCGCGGCCCTGCGCGACGTCTTCCACCAGCGTGGCGACAAGGGCGGCCCGGTGCTGCCGTTCCGGATCGACACGTCCCTTGTGGATGGTCAGGACCTCGGCGAGCTGCCGCACGACTGGAACAGCACGCACCGCGCGTGGAACGGCGGCGGGTACGACCGCTGGGTCGCGGCGAAGAGCCCCATGACGATGGGGTACTTCACCCGGGACGACCTCCCGTTCCAGCACGCGCTGGCGAGCGCGTTCACGCTGTGCGACCACTACTTCTGCTCGATCCAGGGCCCGACGCACCCCAACCGGCTGTACCACTGGACCGGCACGATCGACCCGGACGGCGTCGCCGGCGGCCCCGCGACGCACAACGCGCCCGACTACGAACCCTCCTTCCGCTGGACGACGTACCCGGAACGGCTCGAGGCCGCGGGCGTCTCGTGGCGGATCTACGCGAACGACGAGGAGCGCGGCGTCCCCGAGCACTTCGTCGGCGACTACGGCGACAACCCGCTCTGGCTGTTCCAGAACTTCCACGACTCGCTGTACTCCATGGACCCGGTGAAGCGACGGCTGGCCGAACGCGGCAACCTGCGCAAGAAGCTCAAACCCGATTCGGGGAAGGGGAAGGACCTCGACCACGTGCTGGCCGAGTTCCTCGGCGACTGCGCGGCCGGGACGCTGCCCGCGGTGTCCTGGGTGGTGGCTCCGTACGGCTACTGCGAGCACCCGGCGGCGCGGCCGGTCGACGGTGCCGCGTACATCCAGCGCATGCTGAGGGCGTTGTGGGACAAGCCGGAGCTGTGGGAATCGACCGTCGTCTTCATCAACTACGACGAAAACGACGGCTTCTTCGACCACGTCGTCCCGCCGACGCCGCCGCCCGGCACCCCCGGCGAGTACCTGCCCGGCAACCGGCCCGAAAAGGGCGCGCCGTCCGGGCCGCCCGTCCCGATCGGGCTGGGCCCGCGCGTGCCGATGACCGTCGTCTCACCGTGGAGCCGCGGCGGCTGGGTGAACTCGCAGGTCTTCGACCACACGTCGGTGCTGCGGTTCCTGGAGACCTGGACCGGCGTGCGCGAGCCGAACATCTCGGCCTGGCGCCGGGCCATCTGCGGCGACCTGACCAGCTGTTTCGACTTCCGCGCGCCCGACACGACCATCCCGCTGCTGCCGGACGCGGACGCGTTGCGCGCCGAAGCCGACCGGACGCAGCGACGGCTCCCGAAGCCCGGGCTGGGCCCGGCCGCGCTGGTGCAGGACCCCGGCACGGCGAAGGCGCGCCCGCTGCCGTACCAGCCGGTCGCCTGGGTCACGGCCGAGGCGGGCGCCCTGAAGCTGCACCTCACCAACCACGGGACGCAGGCGCTGCAGCTGGCCGCGTACGCCTACCACGCGGGCGGGACGTCGCAACGCTTCGACGTCGGCCCCGGCGCCTCGACGACCGGCGAAGTCGCGCACGGCGGGAGGTACGACGTCGCCATCCACGGCCCGAACGGCTTCGTCGTCGAGGCCTCGGGCGGGCTCGGCCTCGATGCGGCCGTCACGTTCCTCGACACGCCAGCGCTGCGGGTCACGGTGACCAACGGCGGGCCGGCACCGGTCACGCTGAACGACGTCACCCTCCCGCCGGGTGGCACGCACGACTTCCCGGTGCCGGCGCGCAACGGCTGGTACGACGTCACGTTCGAGACGCCGGGGTGGCGCCGCCGCTTCGCCGGGCACCTGGAGGACGGCCGCCCGTCGCGGACCGGGCCCTAGCGGAGGGCGTCGAGCGCGAAGGCGGCGAGCATCGCGACGCCGTGGGGCATGGCGTCTTCGTCGAAGAGCACGCGGTTGGAGTGGTTCGCCGCCGCTTCGGCGGGGTCGACGCCGGGCGGGCACGCGCCGAGGAACGCGTACGCGCCGGGGACGCGTTGCAGGACGTAGGAAAAGTCCTCCGCGCCCATCAGCGGGTCGGCCAGCAGCTCGACGTTGTCCGGGCCCAGCACGGCCGCGCCGAGCTCCAGCACCTCGGCCGCGATCCGGTCGTCGTTCACCGTCACCGGGTAGCCCGGCTCGACGTCGGCGACCACACGGCAGCCGTAGGCCGCGCCGACCTGTTCGCACACCTTCGGCAGCTCGGCGCGGACCAGCGCGCGCGTCTGCTCGGACAGCGTGCGGATCGTGCCCTCGAGCTCGGCGGTCTCCGGGATGATGTTCGTCGTCGTGCCGGCCTGGATCCGGGTCACCGAGAGCACCGCGGGGTCGAACACGCTGACCCGGCGCGTGATCATCGTGTGCAGCGCCCCGACCATCGCCGCGGCGGCCGGCACCGGGTCGATCGTGTGCTGCGGCGCGGAGCCGTGGCCGCCCTTGCCGGTGACGCGCACGTGGAACGAGTCCGCCGACGCCATCAGCGGGCCGGGCCGCAGCTGCAGCAGCCCGCTGCGCGCGTTGGCCAGGATGTGCACGCCGAACGCGCGCTCGACCCGCGTCCCGGCCGCGTCGAGCACGCCTTCGTGGATCATGAACCGGGCGCCGTGGTGACCCTCCTCACCCGGCTGGAACATGAAGACGACCGAACCGGCCAGCTGGTCCCGGCGCTCCGCGAGCAGCCGCGCCGCCGAAGCCAGCATCGCGACGTGCGTGTCGTGCCCGCACGCGTGCATCGACTCCGGGTCCTCCGACGCGAAGTCGAGGCCGGTCTCCTCGGTCAGCGGCAGGGCGTCCATGTCGCCGCGCAGCAGCACGGCCGGACCGGGCCGCGCGCCGCGCAGGACGGCCGTCAGCGACGTCGTGGCCTTGCCTTCGGTGAGCTCGAGCGGCAGGCCGTCGAGGGCCTCCCGGATCGCCGCCTGCGTCCGCGGCAGGTGGAGGCCCTGTTCGGGGTGGCGGTGCACGGCTCGCCGGAGGGCGACCGTGCGGTCCTGCAGCGCCCGCGCGTCGTCGAGGAGCCCGGCGAACGGCGTGCCGGGCAAGGTGGGCAGGTCAGTGGGGCCGGTCATGGTCCCGATAGTGCCGC
Organism: Amycolatopsis kentuckyensis; assembly: GCF_002155975.1. Taxonomy (GTDB): domain Bacteria; phylum Actinomycetota; class Actinomycetes; order Mycobacteriales; family Pseudonocardiaceae; genus Amycolatopsis; species Amycolatopsis kentuckyensis. The sequence goes on along the minus strand of NZ_MUMI01000232.1, from coordinate 979 downwards.
ATGCGGCGCTTCGGGCGCACCGTGCGTGCGCCGGACCGACCGGCGGAATACGGTGTGCGCATGGCGGTGGAAGAGCCGGTCACGGGCTTCGCGGTGGCTGTGGTCCGGGAAGACGGTCGGTGGCGGTGCAGTGCGCTCGACCCTGGAGCGTTGACCGAACTGGACGCAGCGATCACTGAACTGGGCAAACTACGTTCCACCGGCGCGAGCTTCGGGCTGCTGGCGGTCGACGACGAGTTCTTCGTCATCGTCCGGCCGAGCCCCCGGGGGCCGTCGTTGCTGCTCTCGGACGCGGCGGCGGCGCTGGACTACGACATCGCGGCGGACGTCCTCGACGTCCTGCGCGTCGACCCGCCCGACGAGGAGGACGACTCCGTCTGGCCCGAGGGCGACCTGGAGATCCTGGCCGATCTCGGGCTGCCCGGGCCGGAGCTGGAGGTCATCGTCGGCGAGGTCGACCTGTACCCGGACGAGCAGCTGCAGATGGTCGCGCAGCGCTGCGGGTTCGGCAGCGAGTTCGCCAAGCTCCTGGACGAGCTCTGAGACGCCCGTCCGACACCGAGGCCGTGGAGGCCGCCCTGGAAGCGGCGCGGGCTCCCGGCGCGGACGTGCCGATCGGGGCGGTCGTGTTCGGTCCCGACGGCGTCCCGCTGGCCGCGGCCCGCAACGCGCGC
>NZ_MUMI01000232.1:0-289 GCF_002155975.1 Amycolatopsis kentuckyensis | reverse complement strand
GCCCGCATCGCCCGGCTGGTGTTCGGGGCCTGGGAGCCCAAGACGGGCGCGGTGGGGTCGTTGTGGGACGTCGTGCGTGACCGCCGTCTCAACCACCGGCCCGAGGTGCACGGAGGCGTGCTGGTCGAGGATTGCGCGGGGCTCCTGGAGACGTACTTCGCGACGCGTCGCTGATTTTTGGGTACTCCTCCGGTATGACGATGAAGCACCGGATCCAGCAGGCAGTGGGCAGCGCTCGCGAGAAGGCCGGCCTGGCGACCGGCAACCGCCGTCTGGAGGCATCGGGCCG
>NZ_MUMI01000231.1 GCF_002155975.1 Amycolatopsis kentuckyensis | reverse complement strand
CGCCACAGCTCGGCGGGCGGCATGCCGATGATGCCGATGATGGGCTTCGGAGCCTTCGGCTCGGGCGGCCAGGCCCGCCGCCCGGCGAAGACCCGCCCGACGACGAAGTCGTCCGACCTGCTCGGCGAGCCCGGCCTGGTCGCCCCGCCGGTGATCGGCGAGGACGAGAACCCGCCGCAGAAGAAGCCACCGGCACCGCCGGCGAAGTAAGCCTCAGCGGCGGGCCGGGCCGGTGGGTTCGGGGCGGTTGCGGCGGATCGTGCGCATCACGAACAGCGTGATCAGCAACGCCACCAGGCCGCCACCCGTCCCGGCCAGCGCCACGATCACCGGGGTCGAGCTGCGGTCGTTGGCCGGGGGCAGCTGGGCGAGCTGCGGGGACGGGATCGGCGCCAGGTTCCCCACCTCGGAGGGCAGGCTCTGGGTCAGCGCGGCCACCGGGTCGATGACCCCGTAGCCGACGAAGTTGTCGCGACCGCCCGGCGCCGCCGGGTGCTGGGCCGTCTCCTTGATCCGGTTGATGATGCCCTTCGCGTCCAGGTTCGGGTACTTGGCCTTGACCAAGGCCGCGAGTCCCGACACGTACGGCGCCGCGAAGCTCGTTCCCTGGATCGGGCTGGCCTTGTCGCCGTTCTCGAACGTGAGGTTCGCCAGGCCGTCGGAGCCTTCGGCGGGGTCGAGCGACATGATCTGGGTCCCCGGCGCCGCGACGCCGACCCACGGGCCGTGCACGCTGAACGGGGCCACGCTGCCGAACTCGTCGATCGCCCCGACGGACAGCACGTCGTCGGCGAACCACGGCGGCGTCACGATCGTCTTCGGCTTCCGCGCGTCCGGCTGGTCGTTCTGCGGGCAGGTGTCCGTCGCGTTGCCCGCGGCGGCGATGATCACGACCCCCCGCTGCGCGGCGAAGTGGGCGGCGGCCTGGACCTGCTGCTCGCCTTCGGTGATCGAGCCGGTGGCCGGGCGGCAGTTGTCGACCGACATGTTGATGATGTCGGCCTCGTTCCGCTCGGCGATGCCGCGGATGATCTCGGCCAGCGTCTTCAGCGTCCCCGCGGTGCCGGCCTTCTCCAGCTGGCGCCCGCCGTTGGACTGCCCGGGGGACGTCCGGTCGCCTTCACCGCTGCCGCCACCGCCGCCCGGCGGCGGACTGGTGCTCGACGACGGCGTGCCCCCGGTGCTGCTCGACGGCGGCGCCTGGGTCGAGGTGTCGGGCTCGTAGTTCTCGCTCAGCTGGCGGTAGGACACGATCGTCGCGTCCGGGGCGACGCCGATGAACCCGACCTCCGGGTTGTCCGGCTTGCCCGCGATGATGCCGGCGACCTCGGTTCCGTGGCCGTCGCAGTCTTCGAGGCCTTCGGGCTTCCCGTCCGGCTTGGCGACGTAGTCGCCGCCGGACTTGACCCGGTTCTGGAACCACGGGTGCTGGGTCACGCCGGTGTCGACGACCGCCACCCGGACGTTGCCCCCGGCGCTTCCGGTGGCGGCTTTGACGATCTCCTGCGCCTTCGAGATCTGCAGGTAGTCCTGGCCCCACGGCCGGTTCTTCAGCACGATGTTCTGACCGAGCGTGCTGCGCTGGACGCAGGCCTTCGACTTCTTGTACTTCTTGTCCGGCTGCCGGGAATCCGGGATCAGCTTGCTTTCGTCGACCGGGGGCGGGGTCGCGAAGTAGCCGTCGGCCGGGGCGGCCTGGGCCTGCGCCGGCCCCGCGCCGGCCACCGTGGCCAGAACGCCGATCGTGCCGGCGAGCAGGGCCGTCGTGGTGCGCCGGGCCGGGCCGAGGGGGCGTCCTGCAGACATCCGAGATTCACCCGATCCGCTCACTTGAAGTTCAGGTGCCGCAGGGTGGTGTAGAGGTCCATCACACCGAGGGCGAGGGGCAGCACGGAGGCGATGCAGATCGCCTCGATGATCTCCACCGTGCGCCGCAGCGGCGGCGAGAACCGCTGGTTCGGGAAGATCACGCCGACGACGAGCGCGCCCGCGGCGAGCAGGATCAGCAGGCCGAAGACGTAGAGCAGGCGGTTCTGGGCGCTCGCCGAGACCAGCCAGCCAACGGCGATCCCGGTGGCCGAGACCAGGCCCGTGGTGAGCAGGGCGATCGCCTGGCTGCCGTTGGCGTACGCGCGGGCGCGCAGCAGCAGCACGAGCGTCGCGACGACGCCGAGGATGATCCCGAACGCGCCGGGCGCGCTCGCCGCGATCACCGCCGAGACGGCCACCGTGGCACCGCAGCCGACCATCAGGCCGGTCATGTAGTTGTGCGCGATCGCCGTGCGGCGCTCGATCGCCCGGTAGTCGGGGAAGCCGGAGTCTTCCTTCAGCTCTTCGGCGTTGCTCGGGACGTGCGGCAGCGGCAGCTTCGCGAGCCAGATCGTGGCGCGCGGCAGGATCGAGATGCAGGCGAGGGCGACCGCGACGGTGCCGGCCGCGATCCCGGCCGCCGGGTGCGCGACGAGCGTGCCGAACAGGAAGGCCAGCGCGCCGAAGGTGCCCGCGGTGGCCGCGGCGATGAACGTCGTGATGCCGGCGCCGATGACCATGATGCAGACCGAGGCGACGATGATCACCAGGACCGCGCCGAGCAGCAGATTCGCCCGCAGCGACAGCCCGGGCACGATGTAGAAGCCGCTGACGAAGGCCAGCGGCAGCCCGCCGGCCGCGGCGATCAGCACGCCGGTCGGTTCGGCCTGGTAGCCCTTCGCGAGGGTCGCGCCGATCGCGACGCAGGCGATCGCGCCGATGCCGCCGNNACGGCGGCGGCGAACAGCGCCAGCCCGCCCGCGACGTGCCCGAACCGGTTCGCCGTCTCCTTCGTCCACGGCCGGAAGCTGTCCGGGGACGACTCGGCGATGGCGTCGACGACGTCGTCGTACAGCGGCGGCGGCGGGTTTTCGTTCCGCTTGCGCAGCTGGAGCAGCTCGCCGTCGACCACGCCGAGCGAGGCCAGCGTGCGGCTCGGGTCGAGCGGGGCGTCCCCGAGCTTCGCCAGCGCCCAGCCACCATGGCGGGCCCCGCCGTCGGGCGCGGTTTCCTTGGCCATGTCCAGCAGCATCGGCAGCAGATCGGCCACCGCGACGTCGGCGGGCAGCGCCACGTCGATCCGGGTGGACGGTGCGACGACCGTCACCCTGCTGAAAACTGTCGTGCCCGTAGCCACTGCACTGCCCCCGCTCGGTCGATACTGCTCCCGGGGGAACTTATACCGGACCCCGGTGCCGACATCATCGAACGTCTGAAAATCACCGGCAACGGCAGCTCACCGGCCACGGACGCGATTACCGCCGGTGCCGCGCCGTACACTCGGCCGGCGAGGTCAGGGACCGGTTCACGAGGGCGTTACGGCATCCGCCGGAATTCCACCGCGGCGTTCGATAGGTTGTTCCGCGCACCTTGCGCACCAAAGCGGTGGCCGCCATCGTCGAGTTTGAATGAGGGGTCCTTCGATGAGCACGCTGCAGTTCAAGAAGTCGCCGCGGCTGGCGGCACCGCGCCCGCCGGGCGGCGAGGTGCACCTCGAGCCGCCGCCCGAGGTGCCCCGGGTCATCCCCGGCAACATCGTGATGAAGGCGCTTCCGGTCGTGATGATCGTCGCGTCGCTCGGGATGATGGTCTTCATGTTCCAGGCCAGCAACCGGAACCCGATGATGATGGCCATGGGCGGCATGATGGTCGTCGGCACGCTCGGGATGATGGCCGGCGGTGGCGGCAAGGGCGGCGGCGCCAAGCGCGCCGAGATGGACGAGGACCGCAAGGACTACCTGCGCTACCTGGGCCAGATGCGCGACCGCGCCCGCGAGGCCATGGTCGACCAGCGCGCCGCCCTGGAATGGGTGCACCCCGACCCCCAGTCCCTCTGGTCGCTGGCCGCCAGCCGCCGGATGTGGGAACGCCGCCAGAACGACCAGGACTTCCTGCACCTGCGCGTCGGGCGCAGCTCGCACCGGCTCGCCACGCGGCTGGTCCCGCCCCAGACCGGGCCCGTCGACGAGCTGGAGCCGATCGCCACCCTCGCGCTGCGCCGGTTCGTGCGCGCGCACTCGATCGTGCCGGACCTGCCGACCCAGATCACCCTCCGCGGGTTCGCCGCGGTCAGCATGCAGGGCGACCGCGCCCTCACCCGCGGTCTCACCCGCGCCATGCTCGCGCAGCTCGTTTCCTTCCACAGCCCCGACGACGTGCTGATCGCGGTCGCCACCGCGGGCCGCGCGAAGGAGGAGTGGGAGTGGGCGAAGTGGCTGCCGCACGTCCAGCACCCCACGCTGTCGGACGGCATCGGCCAGCTGCGGATGATGGCCGGCTCGCTGGCCCAGATCGAAGACTGGCTCGACGAAGAACTGCGTGACCGCCAGCGCTTCTCCCGCAACGCCACGCCGGCGCCGGACCAGCCGCACGTCGTCATCATCATCGACGACGCCGAGGTCACCCGCGAAGAGCAGATCGTCCTCGAGGAGGGCCTGGTCGGCGTCACGATGATCGACCTGTCCGACTCCCTCGGCAACCTCGCCGCCCGCCGCGGCCTCCGGCTGGTCGTCGAGGCCGACAGGCTGGGCGCGCGCAGCGCCGGCGGCGTCGAGTGGTTCGGCCGCCCGGACACCCTCAGCCTGGTCGAGACCGAGTCGCTGGCCCGGCTCATCTCGCCGTACCGGGTCGGCGGCGCCGCGGGCCAGGACGTCGGCGACGAAGAGCCGCTGCTGTCCAACCCGTCGCTGCTGGAGCTGCTCGGCATCCCCGGCGACCCGATGACCTTCGACGTCCAGCAGGCGTGGCGGCCGCGGCCGATCCGCGACCGCTACCGCGTCCCGTTCGGCGTCGGCGAGTACGGCCAGCCGGTCGAGCTGGACATCAAGGAAGCGGCCGCCGAGGGCATGGGCCCGCACGGCCTGTGCATCGGCGCCACCGGTTCCGGCAAGTCGGAGTTCCTCCGCACCCTGGTGCTGGGCATGCTGGCGACGCACTCGTCGAGCACGCTCAACTTCGTCCTCGTCGACTTCAAGGGTGGCGCGACGTTCCTCGGCCTCGACAAGGCCCCGCACGTCTCCGCGGTCATCACCAACCTCGCGGACGAGGTCACGCTGGTCGACCGCATGAAGGACGCGCTGGCCGGCGAGATGAACCGGCGCCAGGAAGCGCTGAAGAACGGCGGCAACTTCAAGAACGTCTGGGAATACGAGAAGGCGCGCGAAAACGGCGCGGACCTCGACCCGCTGCCCGCGCTCTTCATCGTCTGCGACGAGTTCTCCGAGCTGCTGTCGGCGAAGCCGGACTTCATCGACCTGTTCGTCGCCATCGGCCGGCTGGGCCGGTCGCTGCAGATGCACATGCTGCTCGCCTCGCAGCGCCTCGAAGAGGGCAAGCTGCGCGGCCTGGACTCGCACCTGTCGTACCGGATCGGCCTCAAGACGTTCTCGGCGGCGGAGTCCCGCGCCGCGATCGGCGTGCCGGACGCGTTCGAGCTGCCGTCGGTCCCCGGTGGCGGTTACCTCAAGTACGACACGTCGACGCTGGTGCGCTTCAAGGCGTCCTACGTCTCGGGCCCGTACCGGCCGGCCGGCCTCAAGGCGGCGGGCCCGGCGGCGACCGTGGTCCGCGCGGACAAGCGGCCGCAGCTGTTCGTCCCGGACTTCGTCGAGCTGCCGAAGGAGCCGGAGCCGCAGCAGATCGAGGCGCCGGTGCAGCAGCAGCCGCAGTCCGAGGAGGCGGTCGAACCCAGCGAGCTCGACGTCATCGTCTCGCGCCTGGTGGGCCAGGGCCCGCCGGCGCACGAGGTGTGGCTGCCGCCGCTGAAGGACCCGAACTCGCTCGACACGCTGCTGCCCAACCTGAACCCGACCGACGACCGCGGCCTGTCCCCGGTGGGCTACTTCGGCAACGGGCGGCTGCAGGTGCCGCTGGGCATCATCGACCGCCCGTACGAGCAGCGCCGCGACCCGCTGTGGGCGGACTTCTCCGGTGCGGCGGGGCACGGCGTCATCGTCGGCGGCCCGCAGACCGGCAAGTCGACCATGCTGCGGACGCTGATCATGTCGATGGCGCTGACGCACACACCGGAAGAGGCGCAGTTCTACTGCCTCGACCTCGGTGGTGGCACCCTGGCCGGCCTGGCCGACCTGCCGCACGTCGGTGGCGTCGCGGTGGCCCGGCGCGAGCCGGACAAGGCCCGCCGGATCGTGGCCGAGCTGACCACCCTGCTCACCGAGCGGGAAGGCCGGTTCGGGGCGATGGGCATCGACTCGATGACCGAGTTCCGCAACCGCAAGCGCCGCGGCGAGATCCGGCCGGACCAGGACCCGTTCGGCGACGCGTTCCTGGTGGTGGACAACTGGCGGGCCCTGCGCGACGACTTCGAGGAGCTCGAGACCTCGATCACCCGGCTCGCCACCCAGGGTCTGTCCTACGGCGTGCACGTGATCATCTCCGCCAACCGGTGGGCCGACATCCGCCCGGCGATCAAGGACATGCTGGGCACCCGGTTCGAGCTGCGCCTCGGTGACCCGACCGAGTCGGACATCGACCGGCGCGTCGCGGTCAACATCCCGGCCGGGCGGCCGGGCCGGGGCCTGACCCGCGAGAAGCTGCACATGCTGGGCGGCCTCCCGCGGATCGACGGCTCCAGCGACCCGGAGACGATCGCGGCCGGCGTGGCCGACGCGGTGGCGAAGATCAAGGGTGCCTGGCGCGGCCGCGTCGCGCCGCAGGTCCGCCTGCTGCCGGAGCTGATCACCTACGAGGACGTGCTCCAGCTCGACACCGCGCGGAACTCGAAGCTCATCCCGATCGGCGTCAACGAAGAGGACCTGCAGCCGATCTACATCGACTTCAACGCCGAGCCGCACTTCTACGCCTTCGCGGACGGCGAGTCGGGCAAGACGAACCTGCTGCGGCAGATCGCCCGGGGCATCTCGGAGCGCTACACCGCGAAGGAAGCGCTCATCCTGCTGGTCGACTACCGGCGCACGATGCTCGGCTTCATCCAGGGCGACTCGCTCCTCGGGTACGCGGTGTCGGCCGCGCAGCTGGAGAGCATGGTCGGCGACGTCTTCAACTCGATGACGCGCCGCCTGCCGGGCCCGGACGTCACGCAGGAGCAGCTGAAGACGCGGTCCTGGTGGAAGGGCCCGGAGCTGTTCATCCTGGTCGACGACTACGACCTGGTGGCCACGTCGACGAACAACCCGCTGCGGAAGATCTCCGACTTCCTGCCGCAGGCCAAGGACGTCGGCCTGCACCTGGTGGTCGTGCGGCGCACCGGTGGCGCGTCGAAGGCGATGTACGACCCGATCATCGGCAAGCTCAAGGAGATCGCGGCCCCGGGCATGGTGATGAACGGCTCGCGCGACGAAGGTGCGCTGGTCGGCAACATCAAGCCGAGCGCGATGCCGCCGGGCCGGGGCAACCTGCTGACCCGGAAGAACGGCAAGCAGCTGATCCAGGTGTCGTGGATCCAGCCCGACTGACGACGGCGGCCGGACGCGCACCCGGCGAGGTGGGTAGGTTCCTCCCCGAGTGCGCGTCCCGGTGGGGCGCGGGGGAGCGCGAACACAACTGTGTCGTCTTTGGGAGCTGCTGGTGACGGTCCGGGTTGCGGTGGACTTCGGGACATCGAGCACCTGCGTCGTCGCCTCGGTGAACGGGCGCGAGCCGCAGGTCGTGGTGATCGACGGCCAGCCGCTGATGTCCTCGGCCGTGTACGCGGCGGCGGACGGCACGCTGTTCGTCGGCCAGGAGGCCGAGCGGCAGGCGGCGGTCGACCCGTCGCGGTACGAGCCGAACCCGAAGCGGCGGATCGACGAGGGCGAGCTGCTGCTCGGCGAGAACGTCCTGCGGGTGACCGACGTCGTGCACGCCGTGCTGGGGCGCGCGGTGTCCGAGGCACGCCGCCTGGCCGGTGACGCCGAAGTCGACCTGCTCGTGCTGACCCACCCCGCGGACTGGGGCGCGATCCGGACCCGGCTGCTGCGGCAGGCCGCGGGCGGGCTGGCGCGCGAGGTCGCGCTGGTGCCCGAGCCCGTCGCGGCGGCGGTGTACCACGCGGCGACGTTCGCGCCGCAGGACGTGACGAACGACCGCACCGTGGAGTTCAGCGGCCGCCCCGGCGACGCGCTCGCGGTGCTGGACCTCGGCGGCGGCACGGTCGACGTCAGCGTGGTGCGGCGGCTGCCGCCGGACAGCGCGCGCGACCGGGCCGGCCGCCCGCAGCGCGGCGGTTTCCAGGTGCTCGCCACCCGCGGCGATCCCAGCTTCGGGGGCGCGGACATCGACCAGGCGCTGCTCGAACACGTCGGTTCGCTGGTCTCCGCGGCCGATCCGGCCGCCTGGCGCGAGCTCGTCGAAGGCCGCGAGCTGGCCGACCGCCGACGCCGCCGCGTGCTGCGCCAGGACGTGCGGGGCGCGAAGGAGACGTTGTCGCGGCACGCCTACACCGACGTGCCGATGCCGCCGCCGTTCGCCGACGCGCACGTCACGCGCGAAGACCTCGAACGGCTGATCGCGGCGCCGCTGGGCCGGGCCGTCGAGCTGACGGTCGCCGCGATCGGCGACGCCGGCCTGCGGCCGAAGCAGCTCACGGCGATCTTCCTGGTCGGCGGGTCGAGCCGGATCCCGATGATCTCGCGGCTGGTGCACGAACGCACCGGCGTCGTGCCGACGAGCCTCGACCAGCCCGAGACGGTCGTCGCGCGGGGTGCGCTGCGGGCGGTGCTGGTGGACCCGGACCGCACCGGCGCGCTGCCCGGCGAAGCGATGGCCCGGCTGGGCGCGGCGGCCCCCGGCGCGAACCTCGGCCCGGCGGCACAGCGCACGGAGGTCGTCCGCCCCGGCGACGTCGCCCCGCGCCCAGGTGACGGTGGCCAGCGCCCGGCGCCGCCGCGCACCGCGCCGGGCGGGTTCCCGAACCGGCCGGTGCCCCCGCCGTCGCCGCCGTCCGGCCAGCCGGTGGCCCGGCCGTGGACGCCGCCCGCGCGGCCGAACCCGTCGGGCCCGGCCACCGGGCCCCGGCCCGCGCCCGAACCGGCGGCGAAGAACCGCCGCAAGCTGTGGGGCCTGATCGCGGCCGCGGTGGTCGTCGTGGCCGCGCTCGTCGCCGGGTTCCTCATCTTCAAGAACGCGGGAACCGAGGAGAGCGGCAAGCTGCTCTCGCAGTACGACTTCAAGTTCGTCGCCCCGGAGGACTGGGTCCAGACCGACGACCGGGTGGCCCAGAAGCAGGTCGTGATCCACCCGCAGGAGTCCCGGGACGGCAACGACCTCCTGGTCGTGCAGGAGATCGTCATGGACTACGACGCGACCGCGGACCGGCAGAAGCTCGTCGACGAGCTCAAGGGCATCGCGGACGGGGCCCCCGCCCGCTGGAGCGCGTTCGACCCGAACCTGTCGTACCAAGGGAAGACCGTGATCGGGTACCACGAAATCAAGCCGGACCGGCCCGATCTCCAGGTCGACTGGTACGTGGTGGCGAAGGGCCGGATCCGCGTCCACGTCGGCTGCCAGTACGCCACGGCCCCGCTGCGGGACCGGGTCGCCGCCGCCTGCGCGCAGGCCGTGCGCACGGTGGAAATCCTCAACTGAGAGGAGGGCACGCGGTGCCGTCCGAAGAATTCGAAAGCGCCGCGGCGTCCTTCAAGCGGATCGGCCAGGACGCGGTGACGCATTCCCGGCGCGTGGCCGGGAACGCGCTCGCGCGCAGCCGGCGACGGCACAGCGAGAACGCCGAACTGCTGAAGCAGAGCGGGCGCGGCGCGAAGTCCGGCGACCCGACGCCCGGCACGCTGCGCGCGGCCGCCGAACGATTCCGCCGCGCCCGCGGGCTGGCGGTTCCCGATCCGGTTCCTTCGCGTTCGCAACCTCCCGCCCGCGCCCCTCGATCGGGTGACGACGACGATGACTTTTCCCAGATGCGAATCATGCAGCGCGATCGGTGAAACCGGGCCGGCGATTGCTGTGCGCGTGCTAACTCCGCTGGTAGAGAACGTTTTTTCGAGTGATGCGCCACCGGTTCGGGGCGTTCCCCGGATACCCGCGGCGACCGGTTCCCGGTGCGGGCGTTAACGCAAGCAACTACTTCCGGGCAAACCACGACAAGGGGGAACCGGACGTGGCAGTGTCTGCGTCGTAGGGCCGTACGAACGAACAAGCTTGGTTGCGGCCAACCATCACACTTCAGAAGGGGGCCGGTATGAGCGGGCCTGGTTTTCAAGGGACAGTTCAGCAGTTCACCGAGTCCGAGGCGCGGGTGACCGAAGTCCGAGCGCAGATGGACACCAACCTCGCGACGCTGCGCGACCGCATCGAAGCCACCCGCGCCGGCTGGCAGGGTGAGGCGAAGCAGGCGTTCGCCAACGTCATGCACCGCTTCGACGAGGACGCCCGCGGCATGGCGCAGGCCCTGCAGCGCATCGGTGAGCTGCTCAAGGAAGCCGGTTCGAAGTACGAGCGTTCCGAGCAGCAGCAGCAGGAAATCCTGCGCGCCGTGAACGCGGGCTTCGACCAGCTCGGCTGATTTTCCCTTCCCCAGCAAACTTTCTCTCACAAAGGAGCGCACCATGCCTGATGGCGCCGGGATTGTCGTTGATTACGCCACCATCCGCGCGGCCGCGGACGACTGCACGGCCACCGGAGGCGAGCTGCAGGCCGCCTTCGACCGGCTGAAGGACGACCTCAAGCCGCTGGTCACCACCTGGACCGGTTCCGCGAAGGAGCAGTACGACGCTGCTCAGCGCACCTGGGACCAGAAGTTCGAGGACCTGAAGCAGGTGCTCGCGCAGATCGCGGCCGTGCTGCCGGAGATCGCCGACGGTTACCAGGCCACGGACAACGCCGTCGAAGGCCTGTTCTGAGCCGGTAGCCCCGGAAACCACGGCGGGCCCGCACTCCGGTGCGGGGCCCGCCGTTTTCGTTTGCCCGGCGCGGAGAAACCCGTGGTCCCGGCGCGCGCGGGACTCAGTGCGGGGCGCCGACTTCGTACTCCGGCCGGTCGTTGAGCACCCGGACGGTCACTTTCTTCTGCTGCCCGCCGATGGTCACCGTGCAGTCGAACGTCGTGCCGTTCTGCGCGGCTTCGTTCGCCGGGCACTGCGCGTTCTTCACGTCCGGCTCGCCGTAGTTCTCGTTGAGGACCTTGACCACACCGTCCTCAAGGGACTGTTGCTCCAGCACGTCCCCGCGGAACGCGCCCAGCAGCCACGCGGCCCCGCCGCCGACGGCGAGCACCAGGACCGCGGCGACGGCGATCAGCACCGGCTTCTTCGACTTCGGCTTCTTCGCCGGCTCGGCCGGGAACGCGCCAAGGCCGCCGTACTGCGTCGGCTGGAACCCGCCGCCGTACTGCGGCTGCCCGTGGCCCGGCGGCGCCGGCGCCTGCTGCGGTGTCGGCTGGGACGGCGGCTGCCACGGCCCGCCGGCCTGTCCCGGCTGCCACGGCCCGGAGAACGAGCCCGACGGCTGCCCCGGGTTCCACTGGCCGGTGTAGGAACCCGACGTACCCGGGTCGGCGTCCTGCTGCCACTGCCCGGCGTGCGGGCCGGTCGCCTGCTGCTCGGGCTGCCACCCGGCCGGGGCGCCGGGCGGGGTCGACGGCGGTTGCCACCACTGCTGCGGCTGCTGCGGGCCGGGCGGCTGGGACGGTGGAGTCATCGGAGCTCACCTCGGGTCGTGGTCACGTCTCAGCTGCCCTGCGCTTCGCCGAGCCGGCGGTAGAAGTCGTCCATCGCCGCCCGGTCGGGCAGCACCGTGATCTGGCTCGCGTCCGGCAGCTTCGGCATGTCCTGCGCGCTCGCCTTGCCGGTGAACCGGAAGTCGTACTTGAGCTCGAGCTGGTGGCCGTCGCCGGTGAACTTGGCCTCCATCACGAACGAGACGAGGCTGCCGTCGGGGTTCAGCGTGATCGTGGCCGGGACCGCGGCCTTCTTCAGCTCCGGCCCGATCTTGTCCGTGAGGCTCGACGGCAGGATCTCGACCTTGTTCTCGACGAAGACCCCGAACGGCACGTTCACGGTCAGCGCGGTCTTGCCGTCGCCGAGGCTCTTCGCCCCGCGGACCGCGCGCTTGTCGGCCTGGTACGCCTGCACGGCCGAGTCCGCCATCCGGCACGGCGTCAGCACCCCGCCCCAGGCGCACGGCAGGACCAGCCCGCCCTGCGACTTCGGCATCGAAACCCACGCCGTCGGCGAGACGCCCTTCTGCACGTACACCGGGCCGAGGTAGGTGTACTCGACCGCGCCGTCCGCGGGCGTGTACGTGTCGATGATCTCATCGGGGTTCTTCTGCGACCGGTGCCGCACCGCCCGGCTCTCCGGGCTCCCGGCGCGCGCCGACGTCACGGTGCTGTGGATCCACTTGTCGTCGAACTTGAAGTAGGCGTCCAGCGAGTTGGTCACGTCGCGCGTGTCGGTGATGGCGTCGGAGAGCTTGTCGATGACCTGCTCGAACTTGGCGCCGACGTAGTCCGCCGCGTCGTCGCCCTTCGGCAGCGCGGTGCCCGCCTTCGCCGTGCCGCAGGCGCTGACCAGGGCCAGCAGGGCGCCCAGGACGAAGATCGCCGTCGGTCGTTTGCTCATGCCGTCCCCTGCTCACCTGTGTCGCCCGGATGGCCCCCATCCTCGCGTGCCGCGGCGGCGCGTGCAGGCGCTTCGGCGGGAAAACTCCGGTAGGGTCCCGGCTGCGCCCGGGCCGCCCGGAGCCTAGTATGGGCGTTTCCACCACCCCCCATGCGCGGGTGCGGTGACCGTGGGGGTATCTTCATATGTCGTTGTGCGCTGCGGCGCGTAAGCGCTAGGCCCGCACAGAACCCACACGCAATGTTGACGACGAGGTAGACCCTTGCCCACGTACAGCCCCAAGCCCGGCGACGTCACTCGTGCCTGGCACGTGATCGACGCCGAGGATGTCGTGCTCGGACGGCTGGCGACCGAGGTCGCCACGCTGCTGCGCGGCAAGCACAAGCCGACCTACGCCCCGCACGTGGACACCGGTGACTTCGTCATCATCGTCAACGCCGAGAAGGTCGCGCTCACCGGTAACAAGCGCGAGCAGAAGTTCGCGTACCGGCACAGCGGTTACCCGGGCGGCCTGCGGAAGCGCTCGTTCGGCGAGCTGCTGGACACCAAGCCCGAACACCTTGTCGAGAAGGTCGTCAAGGGCATGCTGCCGAAGAACAAGCTCGGCCGCGCCCAGGCGAAGAAGCTGAAGGTGTACGCCGGCCCGCAGCACCCGCACGCCGCGCAGCAGCCGCAGGCGCGCGAGATCACCAAGATCGCGCAGGTCGCGCAGTGAGTGAGGAACAGTCTGTGACCAGCACCGAGACCGAGGCCCCCGAGGTCGTCGAGACCGCTGAGGCGACCGAAGCGACCGAGACCGGCGCCGTCGCGACCAGCGAGACCCCGGTGGCCACCAGCGAGTCCGCCGCCGCGCCGCGCCCGTCGCGTGCCGCCGGCGGCAACGCGCAGACCGTCGGCCGCCGCAAGGAAGCCGTCGTCCGCGTGCGCGTCGTCCCGGGCACCGGTGAGTTCAAGCTCAACGGCCGCACCCTGGAGGAGTACTTCCCGAACAAGGTGCACCAGCAGCTCATCCGCGAGCCGCTGGTCACGGTCGAGAAGCCGGACTCCTTCGACATCTTCGCCAACCTCCACGGCGGCGGCGTCTCCGGTCAGGCCGGCGCGCTGCGCCTGGCGATCGCCCGCGCGCTCGTCGAGGTCGACGCCGACGACCGCCCGGCCCTCAAGAAGGCCGGCTTCCTGACCCGTGACGCGCGCGCCACGGAGCGGAAGAAGTACGGCCTCAAGAAGGCCCGCAAGGCCCCGCAGTACAGCAAGCGCTGATCGCGCCCCCAAGGCGCGAACCACCGGAGCGCCCATCCGTCCATCGGATGGGCGCTCCGGCGTTTTTCCCGGGTGTCGTCCTGGTCCGGTGTCGTTTCCGGGCCGGGCGGCGACATCACCGGGGCGGGGGAACGCGGTCCGTCAGGATCGCTAGGTTGTCGTGGTGGTCGCACCGGTGTGACCGCGCAGAGGAGGTCGATCGATGGCACGCCTGTTCGGGACCGACGGGGTCCGTGGCCTGGCCAACGGCGAGCTGACGCCGGAGCTCGCGCTGGCGCTGGCGGCCAGCGCCGCCCGCGTGCTCGCCGCGCACGACCGCTCGCACCGGCCGGTCGCCGTCGTCGGCCGCGACCCGCGCGCCAGCGGCGAGATGCTGGAAGCCGCGGTCGTGGCGGGCCTCACGTCCGCCGGGGCCGACGTGCGCCGCGTCGGGGTGCTGCCCACGCCGGCCGTCGCCTACCTGGTCGGCGCGCTCGAGGCCGACCTCGGCGTGATGATCTCCGCGTCGCACAACCCGATGCCCGACAACGGCATCAAGCTCTTCGCCGCGGGCGGGCACAAGCTCCCCGACGGCATCGAGGACGAGATCGAAGCCGGCCTGTCCGCCGACGCCGCCCGCCCGACGGGCGCCGGTGTGGGACGCGTCACGGACGTCGAAGACGCCCTCGACCGCTACGCCGCCCACCTGCTCGACGCGACGCCGCACCCGCTCGCCGGGCTCAAGGTGGTCGTCGACTGCGCCAATGGCGCCGCCTCCGCCGCCGCGCCCGAGGTCTACCGCCGGGCCGGCGCCGAGGTCGTCGCGCTGCACGCGGACCCGGACGGCATCAACATCAACCAGCACTGCGGCTCCAACCACCCGGAGAAGCTGCGCGAAGCGGTCGTCGCCCACGGCGCCGACCTCGGCATCGCGCACGACGGCGACGCCGACCGCTGCGTGGCCGTCGACTCCGCGGGCGAGCTGGTGGACGGCGACCAGATCATGGCGGTGCTGGCGCTGGCGCTGGCCGAGGCCGGCGACCTGACCAAGGACACGCTGGTCGCGACCGTGATGAGCAACCTCGGCCTGCACCTGGCCATGAAGGCCCACGGCATCCACGTCATCACCGCCGCGGTGGGTGACCGGTACGTCCTCGAGGAGCTGCGCTCCGGCGGGTTCGCGCTCGGCGGCGAGCAGTCGGGCCACGTCGTGCTCCCGGCCCACGCCACCACCGGCGACGGCCTGCTGACCGCGCTGCGCCTGATGAGCCGGATGGCCCAGACGGGCAAGTCCCTGGCCGACCTGGCGGCCGTGATGAACCGGCTGCCGCAGGTGCTGGTCAACGTCCCGGTGGCCGACAAGGCCGCGGTCGCCGACTCCTCCGAGGTCCGCACGGCCGTCGACGAGGTCGAGGCCGAGCTGGGCGAGGAAGGCCGGGTGCTGCTGCGCCCGTCCGGCACCGAGCAGCTGGTCCGCGTGATGGTGGAGGCGCCGGCGGTCGCCACCGCCCAGGCCGCGGCCGACCGCCTGGCCGGGGTCGTCTCAGCCGTTTCCTGACGCGAGGGTGACCACGGCCTCCTCGAGGCCGTGGAACACCGGGTGGGTCTTCCAGCGGACTTCGCCCACCCGGCACCCGCCGCCGAGGACCTTCGCCAGCGCGGTGAGCGCGATCTCGCCCTCGGCCACCGCCACCCCGGAGCCCGGGCACGCGTGCCGGCCGAGGCCGAACGGCAGGCCGCCGGCCAGCGAGATCGCCACCGGGCCGTCCGGGCCGAACCGCAGGACGTACCGGGCCGGGCAGATCGCCGTCACCAGCTCCCGCACGGTCCGCGGACCCGACGTCGCGAGGTCGAGGCCGGCGCACGCCAGGAAGTTCAGCGAGTTCTCGTAGACCGCGTGCGCCAGCACGACGGCGTTGAGCACCAGCTCGTCCTCGTCGAGCCGCCCGGCCGCGTGGGCCTCCCGCAGCGCCGTCAGCCCACCCGGCCCGGCCGGGGTCCGGCTCAGCTGCACCGCGAGCCGGAACGCCGCCGCCTGACCGGCCCGGTCCGCGCCGCCGAAGACGTCGAGGTTCGCCGTCGTCGCCTCCAGCCGGTCCAGGAACCCGTCGTCCAAGTCGACCCCGAGCACCGCCGAGGTCACCGATCCCGCCACCGGCCGCGCGAAGTCGCGCACCAGGTCGAACGACGTCCCCAGCCCGGCCACCGTCTCCTCGATCGACGCGCGCAGGGAAGCCGGGAACGGCTCCAGCGCGGCGATGATCTCCCGCAGCACCGCGCGCACCCGAGTGTGATCTTCGCCGTCCCGCAGCAGCACGCTGGGGGAGCCGCCACCGGGATCCGACGTCAGCTCGGGTGAGCGCAGGGCCCGCGCGCACGCGTCCCGGCCGGAGAGCACCCCGATGCCGTGCCGTTCGAAGTCGTCCATCGCTTCGCCACGGTAGGGCAGGATGGGCCCGTGCCGCCCGCAGAAGTCCCGGATGACGTCCTGGCCACGCCGTTCACGGACTACCTGCTCCGCAATGCGAGCGCCGATCGCCCCGCGTTCACCTGCCGCACCTTCCCCGGACCGGCCGACCACACGCTGACCTGGCCGCAGGTGCTCGCCCGCGTCCGCGGGGTCGCCCGCGAGCTGCGGCGCGTCACCCGGCCGGGCGACCGCGTGGCGATCGTCGCCCGGCAGGACCTCGGCTACGTCACCGCCTTCCTCGGGACGCTCTACGCGGGCCGCGTCGCGGTGCCGCTGTCCGTCCCGACCGGCCGCACCGGCCGCGCCCGGATCGAGTCGGCCTTCGCGGACGCCACCCCGGCGGCCTGCCTCACCTCGAAGGACTTCGCGGACAAGGTCCCGCCGGCCACCGTGCTGGCCATCGAAGACCTCGAGCCCGACGACGCCGAGCCGCCCGCCGCGGTGGCGATGACCGATCCCGCGTACCTGCAGTACACGTCGGGCTCGACGCGCCGCCCGGCCGGCGCGGTGATCTCGCACCGCGCGCTGGTGGCCGCCTGCTGGCAGACCACGCGGTGCTACCGCGCCGACGCGGCGACCCCGCTGGCCGGCTGGGTGCCCTTCTTCCACGACATGGGCCTGGTCCTGCTCATCGGCACGCCCGTGTTCCTCGGCTCGCGGTCGGTCTTCTTCACGCCGATGGAGTTCGTGCGCGACCCGCGGCGCTGGATCCGGCTGCTGGCCGAGCTCCCGGGGGTCGTGACCGCCGCGCCCAACTTCGCTTTCGACCTGGCGGCCGAAGCGGCGGGTGACCTCGAAGCCGTCGACCTCTCGCGGGTGAACTCGCTGCTCAACGGCAGTGAGCCGGTCCGCGCGGCCACCGTCGAGGCCTTCGAGCGCGCCTTCACCCCGTTCGGGCTGCCGCCGGCCGCGCACAAGCCCTGTTACGGGCTGGCCGAGGCGACGGTGTTCGTCACGAGCGCGGGCGACGAGGGCCCGACGATCACGGCGTTCGACGGCGAACCGCGCGTGTCGGTGGGGCGGCCGTACGGCCAGCGGATCCGCATTGTCGACAAAGAGATCCAGGTGTCCGGGCCGAATGTGGCCGACGGCTACTGGGGCCGGGACGACGTGCTCGCCCCCGGCGGCTGGCTGCGCACCGGCGACCTCGGGTTCGTCCACGACGGCCAGCTCTACGTCACCGGGCGGCGCAAGGACCTGATCATCGTCGACGGCCGCAACCACCACCCGCAGGACATCGAGGCCACCGTCGAGGCCGCGCACCCGGGTGTCCGGCGCGTCGCCGCCTTCGCCGTGCGGGACGGCCACGGCGAAGGTGTCGCGGTCGTGGCCGGGTGCGTCACGCGGGACGAGTCGGTCGAGACGGCCGTCCGGCGGGCCGTCTCCGCGGCCCACGACCTGCCGCTGCGCGCCCTGTGGCTGGTGCGGCCGGGCGAGGTGCCGCGGACCTCCAGCGGCAAGGTCTCCCGCGCCGCGGCCCGCGAGCGCTGGTGGGGTGAGAATGAGCGGCATGGCTGACCCGGGCACCTACGTCGACGAGATCCGGCGGATCATCGCCTTCGCGCTGGAGATCCCGCCCGAGCGGCTCACCGACACGACGCCGTTCGACGACCTCGGCATCACGTCCCGGCAGCGGATCCAGCTGCTCTCGCGGGTCGAAGTGACCTACGAGGTCTCGGTCGACATCGACGAGCTCGACCGGCTGGTGGACATCCGCGGGGTCGCCGAGGTGATCTCCGAGGCGGTCGCCGCGCAGCACCCCGGCGGGTAGGTCCCGGGCGGGTGCACTTCGCGGAAGCCCAGGTCCGCCGCCCGGCCGGACGCTAGACTTTGTGTGCATCTGCGACGGCACCGAACGGCGTCCGGGCGCGTCACAGTCCCGGAACGTCTGGGGACCTGTGGGATCGAAGGGGGCAGCGACCATGCCGAACGGCTACGAAGCGAGTTCGGAGGCGATGACGCGGGCGCAGATCCGCCTGGCGGACGTCGCCGACGACCCGGCGAACGAAGCGAAGAAGGTCGCGCCGACCGAAATCGTGGCGATCGACTTCGGTCGCGTGCACCAGGAGAGCTTCGGCAAGTACAAGGCCGGGATCGACGAGATCGGCGCGGGCATGACCGGGCTGTCGAACGCCCTGCTGAACCTGGGCAGCGGGATCGGGTCCGCGGGTGCCAAGTACACCGCGCAGGAAGCGAACGCCGGCGCGTCGGCGAACCAGGCCGGGGGTAACCGCTGATGGCCGAATGGGCTGAGATCAAGAAGGTCCTCGACGACCCGAACGTCTCGATGGAAGCCAAGTCCAAGCTGATGGAGGAGTACAGCGAGGACACGGTCAACTTCAACGAAGAAGAAGAGGCGTACGCCGCCAAGTACATCGAGAACTACACCGACAGCGTCAGCTTCAACGACGACTGGCTGCCGGGTTCGTCGTCCGACGTCGACGAAGCGCTGAAGGAAGCCCAGCAGGAAGCGGCGGCCAAGAAGCAGGAACACGATCGCGACACCGCCGGGCGGGACCAGGCGAAGAAGAACCTCGACGGCATCGGCACGCCGACGCTGGGGGCCGGCGCGAAGAGTTCCGACGAACAGCTCGACCAGGGCAACGTCGCCGTCGACCTGCTCGCGAAGTGGACCGACGAGGTCTGGAACAAGTTCGGCGCCAAGAAGGACTCCCAGAAGGAGCTCAAGGACAAGTTCCACGAGAACCGCGGGATCCAGTACCAGAAGTTCCTCGGCGACGCCGACGACCTCGGCAAGGCGCACAAGGTCGTCGAAGACGCGCTGAGCAAGAGCGACACCGAACTCCAGACCCTCTTCGACGCGTGGAAGGGCAAGGGCGCCAACGCGGCGGAGATCAAGTACGACGAGACGATCAAGCCGCACGCCAAGGAGCTGTCGCAGCAGATCGACGGTGCGGCGAAGCTGATCCCGCAGACCGTCACGCACGTCTTCGACGCGGTCAAGAAGAAGGTCGACGAGGTCCTGCAGCTGCACCGCCCGGTGATCGCCGAGGCCGACATCCCGATGGCGCTGGACGTCCTCAAGATCGCCAACGGCGAAACCAAGGAGTTCGACGACTTCATGAAGGTCGCCGGCTGGATCGACGCCGTGAACGCCAAGCACGGCAACAATTCGAACCTCGCCGAGCGCCTGCAGAACGACGACGGCTGCTTCAACGACGAGAACATCACCTACGGCCAGAACGTCTGCAAGTACTGGCGCGACGGCGCCTTCACGACCGAGTACCGGAGCCTGATCGCCGCGTTCGACGGGTCTTGCAAGGCCGCCAAGGACACGATCGACCAGCAGTTCGGCGCGCTCGCGCGGTACATGGACGGCTACCGCAACCAGCTGACCGAAGCCAAGAACGAAGGCGGCGGCGACAAGACCGGGAACACCGGCAACACCGGCAACACGGGGAACACCGGGAACACCGGCTCCGGCAGCACGGGGAGCACCGGCAGCGGG
Source organism: Amycolatopsis kentuckyensis (assembly GCF_002155975.1). Classification (GTDB taxonomy): domain Bacteria; phylum Actinomycetota; class Actinomycetes; order Mycobacteriales; family Pseudonocardiaceae; genus Amycolatopsis; species Amycolatopsis kentuckyensis. Next base: position 925 of record NZ_MUMI01000231.1, on the reverse strand, counting down.
AGCACGGGCAGCACCGGGAGTGGCTCCACGACGCCGTCGGCGACCGAGCCCCCGAAGGCCGAAGAGCCCGCGAAGCCCGAAGAGGGCAAGAACCCGATCACCGGGAAGCCCCTGGAGGTCGACCCGGCGACCGGCGAGCCGTACCCGATCGACCCGAAGACCGGCGAAGCCATCAAGGACATGGACGACACGGACACGGTGTCGGTCAAGAAGGGCGACAACACGATCACGATGTCCGAGCCCGACAAGGAGGGCAAGCAGGACATCTCCGTGGACGACGGCCAGGGCCACAAGAAGGACTACCACCTCGACTGGGGTGACGACGACAAGGCCGAAGCGGGCAAGGACGGCGCCGGAAAGGACGCCGCCGCCGGGGACAAGGCCTCCTTCGGGCCGCAGGGCAGCCAGCAGGCGGTCAAGGAGGGGCAGCCCTCGGCCGACGGCGCTTACAAGCCCGGCCCGGACGGCAAGATCCACATCCAGGACGGCAACCTCAAGATCACCGCGGAACGGCCGGAGGGCCCGGACGGCCCGACGATCGTGACGGTCGACGACGGCAAGGGCGAGCCGACCACCTACACCCTGGACGAGAAGGACGACCCCAAGGCCGGGGACCTCAAGGCGGACGGGCTCAAGGCGGACGTCAAGCCGGTGGCCGACGGGGTCGGCGCGGACATCCGGCACGACGCGAACGCCGAGTCGCCGCTGACGAGGGACCCCGCGCCGGCCACCCCCGACCCGGGCTTCACGCACGGCGGAGCGGCTTCGGGCGGCGGCGGGTTCACCGCGCCCGGCGGCTTCGAGGGTGACCTCGGCGGCGGCGGCAGCGTCGGCGCGGAGCCCGCGGTGGCGACGGCCGATGCCGGTGCGGGTGCCGGTGCCGGCGCGGCTGGGGACGCGACCACGACGGCCGGCGCGAGCAGCT
>NZ_MUMI01000230.1 GCF_002155975.1 Amycolatopsis kentuckyensis | reverse complement strand
CGGCCGCGGCCGGCGCCTTGGCCGGGTCGTTCTGCGGGCCGACCCGCCGCAGCGCGCCGATCTCGAGGACCGGTGACGCCAGGTCGCGCGTGCTCGCGGCTTCGCAGCCGAGCCGGATCTGCACCTTCGCACCCGGGCGGGCCGCGGTCGGCATGACGCGGAAGTAGGCCTTCGGGTTCCCCGCCTGCTCCGCCGGCGTCGCGGCGAAGGCCGCCGGGGCCGAGAGCAGCAATCCACCCGAAACGGCGGCGACGGCCAGGACCTTCTTCATTGCCAACCCCTTTTCCCTCCCCGGGGAGTGCTGCCCGGAAAGACGCTCTGCCCGCGGAGGGGAAATCAGCCGGCCATGCTGCCGTCGCCGGCCTTCGCGGCGCCGGACGGCACCTTCGCGACCTGGGCGGCGGGCACCGAGAACTGCGTGGTGTAGGTCTGGTCGCCGCAGGTCACGGTCAGCGGGTACGTCCCCGCCGCGGTGCCGGGCTTCAGCTCGACGTCGGCACTGATGTTCGCGTCGGCGCCCATGAACGGGCCGGGGGTGTAGTTGGCGAACGTCAGCACCGGCGAGGCGAAAGCCGGCGACGGGCCTTCGCACTTCGCCAGCGCGACGTTCGGCGCGTCGCGGACGTACTTGTCCACCAGCGTCTGGTTGATCGCGGTGTTCACGTTGAGCTGGACCTTGCCGGCCTTCGCGGTCGGGCTCGTGCTCGTGTTCGGCGTCGGGCCGGTGCTCTGCGCCATCGCCGGTCCCGTCAGCGCCGTCGCCCCGATCACCGCTGCCGCAACGAAAACCACCGTCTTGCGCACGTTCGCACCCTTCGCGTCCTTCAGCCTTACAACCGTCAAGACGCGACGAGTGCGCCGGGGTTGCGTGCTTCCTCAGTCGAGATCGTCGTGGCGCATGAGCTGGCGCCCGGCCTCGGTGATCGAGCCCGACAGCGACGGGTACACCGAAAATGTCAGTGCCAGGTGGTCCACTGTGAGCTGGTTCTGGACGGCGAGCGCGATGGGAAGGATGAGCTCGCTCGCCTGCGGCGCCACGACGACGCCACCGACGACCACGCCGGTGGCGGGGCGGCAGAACAGCTTCACGAAGCCTCGGCGGAGGCCCTCCATCTTCGCGCGCGCGTTGGTGGCCAGGGGCAGCATGATGGTGCGCGCGGGCACCTCGCCGGAGTCGATCGCCTGCTGGCTGATGCCGACGGTGGCGATTTCCGGGTGGGTGAACACGTTGGCGGCGACGGTCTTGAGCTTGATCGGCGCGACGCCTTCGCCCAGCGCGTGCCACATCGCGATGCGGCCCTGCATGCTCGCCACCGAGGCCAGCATGAGCACGCCGGTGCAGTCACCGGCGGCGTAGATCCCGGGAACGGAGGTGCGCGAAACGCGGTCGACGGTGATGAACCCGCCGGGGCCGGGCGAGATGCCGACCTTGTCGAGGCCGATGTCCTGGGTGTTCGGAACCGACCCGACGGTCATCAGCGCGTGGCTGGCTTCGATCACGCGGCCGTCGGCGAGGTGGATCTCGACGCCCTTCTCGGTGCGCTCGACGCGGTCGGCGCGCGCCTGCTTCGCGACGGTCGTGCCGCGCTGCGAGAAGACCTCTTCGAGCACCGCGGCGGCGTCGGCGTCCTCGTGCGGGAGGACGCGGTCACGGCTGGAGACGACGGTGACCTTGACACCCATCTCGGTGTAGGCGGACGCGAACTCGGCGCCGGTGACACCCGAGCCGATCACGGCGAGGTGCTCCGGCAGCTCCTGGAGCTCGTAGAGCTGCCGCCAGTCGAGGATGCGCTCGCCGTCGGGAACGGCGCCGGGCAGCACGCGCGGGGTGGCGCCGGTGGCGATGAGGACGACGTCGGCGGGCAGCTTCTCGGTGCCGTCCTTCGTCGTGACGGCGACCTTGTGGGTGGCCAGGCCGGGCTCTTCGTCGCAGAAGCGGGCTTCGCCGGCGATGACGCGGACGCCTTCGCGCTGGACGCGGGCGCGGATGTCGGCGGACTGGGCGAGCGCGAGCCCCTTCACCCGGCCGTGGACGGTCGGGAGGTCGATGCTGGTGTCGGCCATGTCGGTGTTGATGCCGAGCTCGCTGAGGTCGTGCATCTTGGCCAGGGCGCCGGAGCTCGCGATGAACGTCTTCGAGGGAACGCAGTCGTAGAGGACGCAGGCGCCACCCAGGCCGTCCCGTTCGACGATCGTGACGTCGGCCCCGTGCTGGGCCGCGACCAGCGCGGCTTCGTAGCCGGCCGGGCCCCCGCCCATGATCACGATCCTGGTCACCTGGGTCCTCCTCTGCCTGTTCGTGCGGTGCTCTCACCGTACGCGGCGAAGGTGACCGGACACTGAAGTGGGCGAACACGGCGAGTGCGTCCACTCGGGTCGGGCAGGTGTCGCTACGCTGTCGGCGTGCCGTTGTATGCCGCGTACGGATCGAACATGGAGCCCGCCCAGATGCTGGAGCGCGCGCCGCACTCTCCGATGGCCGGCACCGGCTGGCTGGAGGGCTGGCGCCTGACCTTCGGCGGAGAAGACCTGGGGTGGGAAGGTGCCCTGGCGACGATCGTCGAGGACCCGGCTTCCCGGGTCTTCGTCGTGTTGTACGACGTGACCCCGCTGGACGAGACGGGCCTGGACCGCTGGGAAGGCGGCGAGCTGGGGATCCACTCGAAGATCCGACTCCGGGTGCAAACCATGGACGGCTCGGTCCTGGCCTGGCTGTATGTCCTGGACGCCTACGAAGGCGGCCTACCCTCAGCCCGCTACCTGGGAGTCCTGGCCGACGCCGCCGAGGCAGCCGGCGCCCCCGCCGACTACGTCGACGACCTCCGAACCCGCCCCTGCTCCGGCATAACCGGCTAACCCGTGTCGACCCTCTGATCACGCGTGTCGACCCGCCAATCACGCGTGTCGTCTCTCTGATCACGCGCGTCGACCTTCTGATCACGCAGCCCGGCCGGACCGCCGGTCGAAGGCGTCCCGCAACTCGGCCAGCAGGCGGCTCGGATCCCGAAGGTCGGCGGCAGCCGCCCGGACGGTGATCCAGCCGCGGGCAGCCATCCGCTGGTCGCGTTCGAGGTCGTACTCCCGCCGTTCTTCGTGAGCTGCGACCCCGTCGTACTCGAGCGCGATCTGCCTGCTCGGCCACGCCATGTCGAACACGTAGAGCTTGCGGCCGTCGATGGTCGTGATCTGGTGCTGCGGCTCGGGCACCGGGAAACCGGCTTCGACGACGATCAGCCGGAGCACGCTCTCGGGAGGCGATTCCGCCTTGCCGGTGGCAAGGTCCAAGAGCATCAGGGCCCTGTGGATACCTCGCCGGTCCCGGCGGTCGGAAAGCCGGTCGCGCACGTTCTCGCGAAGTCTCGCGCAGTGGTCCGGCGGCAGCCCTCGCATGGCTTCGTCGACCGCGGGAAAGGCCGCTCGCTTGTCCCCGTCGCAGAGGAAGTCGGCCAGCGCGCGATCAAGGAGGAACGTGGCGAGACCGTCGATTTCGATGACGTCATGATCACGGAAGCCGCCCTGGTGCACAACCAGACCAGAGCGCGATCGGATGCGCCGCGAATAGGGCACCATCACGTGGATCTCACGTTCGTCGGCCACCGAAATGCCATGCAGCGCAAGGGAAGTGACGCCAGCCAGCGCGACGGGAGGACCGACCGCGAGCAGCGCAGCCGCGGCTCTCGTCGGCAGCTTCAGCAGGTCGGTGGCGTGCACGACGACACCTCGCCACGGCTGCGAAAGCAACCCGCGGTCGAGCCCCTCGAGGACTTTGCGTCGCCCTAAAAGCCTGTCGGCTTCGGCGCGCGAGAGCACTCCATGTCGTCTTGCCCACTCAGTCACAAGATCGAGGATGAGACCCTGCCGGACCAGAATGAAAGGGCCTCATCCACGATCTGTGGATAACTATCCGCCTGTGGATAACTTGTGCACAACCGTCCCGTGCGGGAACGGTCGACACGCGTGATCAGAGGGTCGACACGCGTGATTGGGGGGACGACACG